>JBKJMA010000270.1:0-3394 GCA_046596505.1 Sphingomicrobium sp. | reverse complement strand
CTCGTTCGACAAGAACGGCCAGGCATCGACCAGCAATGCCGAGCGGATCGCAGCCGGGGATCTCGAGCCCCAGATACTGACTGCGCTTCGCCAGCTGCTGAGTGACCGTCCGGTGCTGGTCGGACTGCTGACAGATCAAACCTCAGACGCCGACGCAACCAAAAACATTCTTACGCTAGCGGAAGCTCTTGCCAGTGTCGTTGATGAAGGGTCACCGTTTGATCAGCGGCGGCTCGTCGACGAATTCGATCTGCAGGTGACCATGGCTGGCGACAAGATCCACGCCGATATCGCATTGGCACAACTGGCAATGCGGCTCGGGATCCAGGCCATCGGTTTACTTGAGGCCAGACATTCGCTCGAAGTTTCCGCCCGGCCTCGGCGACGTGGCCGCGAGATCAGACTGGTCGTTGGCGGTAGTGACGAGAAGCCGATGCAGCGCGATGGTCGTCTGATTATGCTCCTGCTCAAGGCCCAAGCTGCTCGGCAGCAATTGCTTACCGCCAGTGCTTCGGAAAAATCTGCCTCGCTGTACAGCGATAAGCATGTCGTCCGGCTCGCGCGCCTTGCTTATCTCGCGCCCGACATTGTCGCAGCGATCCTCGACGGCAAACAGCCCCGAGCACTAACCGCTCGCCAGCTCCTCCGAGCCGCAGAAGTGCCGCTTGCCTGGCCCGACCAGCGACGGATGTTCGGGTTCGCTTAAACTCATCGCGCGGGACAGCGCATTTTCAAACAGTGGCCACGAATGTGGGGGTCGGAGAATCGGGGCAGATCCGTCGCAGAACCCGCCGCCGATTCAGTCTCTGTCCACAGTAGAGAAACCGTGGCTCGGCAAGGCGCGGATATCGGGCCACAATTTTCCAATATCGCGGGATTCTCTAGTGAGACCAGATAGTTAGGACTGTGTGGCGCGCCCGACTGGATTCGAACCAGTGGCCTCAAGATTAGAAGTCTCGTGCTCTATCCAGCTGAGCTACGGGCGCGTGGATTGAGATGTAGCGAAGCGCGGCGGGTTAGGCGACGGTTTCGAGCAAGCCTTCGAATAACCTGCGCCCGTCGGTCCCGCCATGCACCGGATCGATCGCGCGTTCGGGGTGCGGCATCAGGCCGAGCACGTTGCCGGCGTCGTTGATGATTCCGGCGATATTGCGCGCCGACCCATTGACCGGCTCGGCATAACGGAATGCCACCCGACCTTCGCCCTCGAGCCGGTCGAGCGTCTCGGCGTCGGCCTGGTAATTGCCGTCGTGATGCGCGATCGGCACGCGGATCGTCTCGCCGGCCGCATAGCCTTGCGTAAACAGCGTCTGGCTGTTCTCGACGGTCAGCGGCACCGTCCGACAGATGAAACTCAAGCCCGCGTTGCGCATCAGCGCGCCGGGCAGCAGCCCGGCCTCGGTCAGCACCTGGAACCCGTTGCACACGCCGAGCACCGGGACCCCGCGCGCCGCCGCGTCGGCCACCGCGCGCATCACCGGCGACCGTGCCGCCATCGCGCCCGAGCGCAAATAATCGCCGTAGGAAAAGCCGCCCGGAATGGCGATGAGGTCGGTCCCGGCGGGAAGTTCGGTCTCGCGGTGCCACAGCATCGCCGGCCTGGCGCCGGTGACCGCCTCGATCGCCACCGCGAGATCCCGGTCGCAGTTCGACCCGGGAAAGACGATGACCGCGCTTCTCATGCCTGTGCCGCGCCCGGCGCGGAGACGAGCCGCTCGATGCGGAAATTCTCGATCACCGTGTTGGCGAGCAATTTGCGGCACATCGCCTCGATGTCCGCCTCGCTCGTGCCCTCGGCGAGGTCGAGTTCGATCAGCTTGCCGGCGCGCACGTCCTGCACCCCGCCAAAGCCGAGCCCTTCGAGGGCATGGTGGATCGCCTTGCCCTGCGGGTCGAGCACGCCCGGCTTCAAGGTGACGAACACGCGCGCTTTCATGATCATGCCTTTCGCTAGAGCCTGACAGGTGAGTTGGGCTCTAATCCCATCGCGCGACCCTATGGCGTCGCCGCGCAGGCGCATCAAGCTTTACCATTTGTTTACCCTGCTCGCCCTAGCCTCCTACCCGATGGGCCAGTGTAGGGGGCAAGTCTCGAGATGATGGTAGCGATACCCGCAGCGATGTTCATCGCGCTGTTCGGCTGGGGTTCCGACTATTTCGGCTGGGACGATACCACCGGCCGGGTCCAGCTCGCGCTGTTCACTACCTTTGTCCTCGGTGCGATCTGCGGTTACAAAAGTCGCAGCTGACGGCGGCGCGCCGCTCGGCTAGAGCGGCGGAATGACCGGCCTTCCACCTTACGCAGAATTGCTTCAGCTCAGCCCTGAGCCCGACCCGCGCGGCGGCCCGCCACTGATGCTGATGCCGGCACACGACAGGGTGCTCGGACGCCCCGGCTTCCTCCACGGCGGCGCCATCGCCGGGCTGTGCGAGTTCGCCGCTTTCTCTGCCCTGAGCGCCGCGCTCGGCGATCCGGACACGCTGATGAAGCCGATCACCGTCACGGTCGATTACCTGCGCGGCGGCAAGCTCGAGGCGACCCGCGCCCGCGCCGAAATCATCCGGCTCGGCCGCCGCATCGCCAACCTCGAGGTGCGCGCGTGGCAGGACGACGAGACCCGCCCGATCGCGCTGGCCCGGCTCAACTTCCTGCTCGAGCGCCAACCACGGGAACCTTAGTAACCGCTGAGCTCGGCCACCCGGTTGGCGTGATAGCGCGGGCTGCCGAACAGCTCGCCGAGCACCACTTCGCGTTTCATGTAGAGGCCGATGTCATAGGCGTCGGTCATGCCGATGCCGCCGTGCATCTGGATGCCTTCTTGCACCGCCAGCGCCGCCACGCGCCCTGCCTTGGCCTTGGCGACCGACACCATCAGTTCAGCGCGCGCATCGCCGGCGTCGAGCAGCGCCGCCGCCTTCTGCGCCACCGCGCGCGCGATCTCGATCTCGCCGAACAAATGCGCGGCGCGATGCTGGAGCGCCTGAAACTCGCCGATCAGTCTGCCGAACTGCTTGCGCTGCTTGAGATAGTCGAGCGTCATCGCCGATGCGCCCGCCGCCACCCCGACCAGCTCCGCCGCCGCACCCGCCCGCCCGGCGCCAAGCGCACGGCCGAGCACCGTTGCCCCACCATCGACCTCGCCGATCACCGCATCGCCATCGACCGCGACCTTGTCGAAGGTCAGCCGCGCGGCATGCGACGAGTCCGCCAGCACCACATTCTCGACATTGAGCCCCGCCGCCCCGCGCTCGACCGCGAACAGCGTCAGCCCTTGCGCCTCGCCCGCCGACCCGCCGGTCCGCGCCGCGACCACGATCAGGTCCGCGCTGGCGCCATGGACCACGAACTGCTTCGACCCCGACAAGGTGAACCCGTTTCCGGCCTTTTCGGCGCG
>JBKJMA010000261.1:0-4498 GCA_046596505.1 Sphingomicrobium sp. | reverse complement strand
GCGCGTTCCTCGCCCGATTGCTTCAAATGCCGCACCGAGGCGAGCGCACCGGCGACCAGCACCGGCGACAGGCTGGTGGTAAAGATAAATCCCGGCGCGTAGCTGCGGATGCAGTCGATGATCGTCTGGTCGGCGGCGATGTAGCCGCCCATCACGCCGAATGCCTTGCCGAGCGTGCCCTCGATGATCGTCACGCGCCCGGCGACCTCGTCGCGCTCCGAAATGCCGCCGCCGCGTGGCCCGTACATGCCGACGGCGTGGACCTCGTCGAGGTAGGTCAGCGCGCCATAGCGGTCGGCGAGGTCGCAGATATCGGCGATCGGGGCGACGTCGGCGTCCATCGAATAGACGCTCTCGAACGCGATCAGCTTGGGCGTGCCGGGGTCTTCCTCGCGCAGCAACTGCTCGAGATGGTCGAGATCGTTGTGACGGAACACACGCTTCTCGCAGCCCGAGTTGCGGATGCCCGATATCATCGATGCGTGGTTCAGTTCGTCCGAGAAGATCACGCAGCCGGGGAGCAGCTTGCCGAGCGTGGCGAGGGTAGCTTCGTTCGACACATAGCCGCTGGTGAACAGCAGCGCGCCTTCCTTGCCGTGGAGGTCGGCAAGTTCGGCCTCGAGGTCGACATGGTAATGCGTGTTGCCGCCAATGTTGCGCGTGCCGCCCGATCCGGCGCCCACGTCGTGGAGCGCTTCCTCCATCGCGGCGATCACCGTCGGGTGCTGGCCCATGCCGAGATAGTCGTTCGAGCACCACACGATGATCGGCTTCGGGCCATTATGCCCGGCGAAGCAGCGAGCGTTGGGGAAGGCGCCCTTGTTGCGCAGGACGTCGATGAACACGCGATAGCGGCCCTCGTCGTGAAGGCGATCGATCGCTGCCTGAAAGATGCTGCTGTAATCCATCGCCAAGATCGTCCCGGCCCCTCGGTTGCTATCGCCCTTTACCGCCGTGACGCACGCTTTGCCAGTGGCTTAAAAACCGCCCGCTGAACCGAGCCCGAATCGCGCCAGTGCGGCGGCGAGGGGAGGCGCGGGCGGACCGCCGGTGAAGATGGCGCGGCCCTCGCCCGGGACGTCGGGCCACGGCTGCTCTCGCGTCAGGTAAGCGATGCGGCGCGCGATACCGCGGCCACCATCGACCAGCGCGATCCCGGGCAGTGCTTCGCGCAGTTCGTCGGCGAGCAATGGGAAGTGGGTGCAGGCGAGGACCATGACATCGATCCGCTCGCCGCCGGGCTGGGCGAGCAGCGGGGCGATCGCGTCCCGCATCGCGCCGGGGGACACGACTTCGCCCGCAAGCTTGGCTTCGGCCAGCGCGACCAGTTCCGCCGATCCGTGGCGAAGAACTGTGCAATCACTGGCGAAACGGGCGGCGAGGTCGTCGACATAGGGCTGGCGCACCGTTGCGTCGGTGCCGAGCACGCCGATCACGCGAGTCTTGGAAAGCTCCGCGGCAGGCTTGATCGCCGGCACCGTGCCGACCACCGGCAGGTCGAGCGCCGACCGCACCACGTCGAGCGCGATCGTCGACGCAGTATTGCACGCAATCACTGCCAAGCGCGGGCGGAACCGCTCGACCAGCCGCCCGAGCAGCGCCGGCACCCGCGCGGCGATCTCGGCCTCGGAGCGCGTGCCATAGGGGAAGGCGGCACTGTCGGCGACGTAAACGATCGGCGCGTTGGGCAGCAGCGCGCGCGTCGGCCCAAGCACCGACACTCCGCCCACTCCGGAGTCGAAGAAGAGCAATGGCGCTTCGGGGTTCATCTTGCCGCGTGTGGCGGCGTTGCCGCGCGTACGCAACATACCGCAGTTTCACGGGGGCGTTGCCGGGGCTCGGCATCCTGCTATCAAAGTCCGCATGACGGGGGCGATGATTTACGCGTTGTTGGTGGGCTATGCGCTCGGCTCGATCCCATTCGGGCTGGTCCTCACCCGTCTCGCCGGCAAGGGCGACATCCGCGATATCGGGTCGGGCAATATCGGCGCGACCAATGTCCTGCGCACGGGATCGAAGAAGCTCGCCGCGCTGACGCTTTTGCTCGACGCGGCGAAGGGCGCGGTCGCGGTGCTGATCGTAGCTCGCTTTTGGCCCGAGGCGATCAACTATTCCGCCGCCGGCGCGCTGATCGGGCACCTCTATCCGGTCTGGCTGAGGTTCAAGGGCGGCAAGGGAATTGCCACCTTCCTCGGCATCCTCCTGCCGCTGCTGCCGTTCGCCGCGCTGGTCTATGCGCTGGTGTGGCTCGGTCTTTTGCTGATGGCGCGGATCTCGTCACTGGCGGGAATCCTCGCGGCGGCCAGCGCCCCGCTTACCGCGGCCATCGTCGGCCGCACCGACTTGCTCCCGATGCTGCTCGGCTTCGCGGTGCTCGTGATCTGGAAACACCGCGAAAATATCGCGCGGTTGCGATCCGGAACCGAGCCGCGGGTCGGGCAGAATGGATGAAGGACCTCGTCGACCGCCTCCGCCTGATCCGCAGCCCGACCATCGGGCCGGTCAGCTATCGCCATTTGCTCAGCCGGTTCGGGAGTGCCGCGGCGGCGCTTGACGCGCTGCCCGACCTAGCGCGGCGCGGCGGGGGCGCTGCGCCACGGATCGTTCCCCGAGCGGACGCCGAGCGCGAGATTGCGACGGTCGAGAAGCTTGGCGGGCGCTATCTGCTGCTCGGTCAGGGCCTCTATCCGCGCCTTCTCGCCGAACTCGACAATGCGCCCCCCTTGCTCACCGTGAAGGGCGACCTGACCCTGCTCGACAGGCCATCCGCGGCGATCGTCGGCGCCCGTAACGCCTCTGCCGCCGCCTGCCGCTTCTCGCGTGGCCTCGCGCATGACCTTGGCGCGGAGGGGATCGTCGTCGTCTCCGGTCTCGCCCGCGGAATCGACAGCGCGGCGCATGACGGATCGCTGGCGAGCGGGACCATCGCGGTCATCGCCGGCGGGCTCGATGTGGCCTATCCGCCGGAGAACGAGGAACGCCAGCGCGCCATCGCCGAGCGCGGGCTGCTGGTCGCCGAAATGCCGCCGGGAACCGAGCCGCGCGCGCGCCACTTCCCCTATCGCAACCGGATCATCGCCGGGCTCGCGCTCGGCACGATCGTCGTCGAGGCGGCACCGCGTTCGGGCTCGCTGATAACGGCGCGGTTGGCGACCGAGGCGGGGCGCGAGGTGATGGCGGTGCCGGGGTCGCCGCTCGATCCGAGGGCGCAGGGCTGCAACGGCCTTATCCGTGACGGCGCGACGCTGATCCAGAACGCCGCCGACGTGATCGAGGTGATTCGCCCGTTCGGCACCATCGCGCGGGTCGCTTCGCCAGTCATTCCGTTCGAGCATCCCGCGACCGATGCGGGCAACGACGAGCGGGCGCGGATCGAGGAGCTGCTCGGTCCGTCTGCGGTCCCGATCGACGAGATCGTGCGATTGTCCGGGATGGCAAGCGGGACGGTTCAATTGGTATTGCTCGAGTTCGACCTCGCCGGTCGCCTCGATCGCCACGCCGGGGGCAAGGTCAGCCTGACCGCTTGACGAGGCCAAATCGAGCCCGTCACCATCGCGCGTATACATGCGTAAGGAAAATCTCACTTGAAACTCGTCGTCGTCGAATCGCCTGCCAAGGCCAAGACCATCGAAGCTTACCTCGGGCCCGGTCACAAGGTGCTGGCCAGCTATGGCCATGTTCGCGACCTTCCGCCCAAGGACGGATCGGTCGATCCCGACGCCGGCTTCGCGATGGAGTGGGAGACGTACGCCGACAAGGCGAAGCAGCTCAAAGCGATCACCGACGCGGCCAAGGGCGCCGACACGCTGATCCTGGCGACCGACCCCGACCGAGAGGGGGAGGCGATCAGCTGGCACGTGCAGGAGGTACTGAGGAAGAAGAAGGCGCTCCCGGCGCACGTCGAACGCGTGACGTTCAACGCGATCACCAAGACGGCGGTATTGGCGGCGATGAAGGCCCCGCGAGCGCTCGACGAGGATCTGATCGACGCTTACCGGGCACGCCGCGCGCTCGATTATCTGGTCGGCTTCACGCTGTCGCCGATCCTGTGGCGCAAGCTCCCGGGCGCGAAGTCGGCGGGCCGCGTGCAGTCGGTGGCGCTACGCCTGATCGTCGACCGCGAGCGCGAGATCGAGCTGTTTCGCGCGCAGGAATATTGGTCGGTCAGCGCGATATTCGAAAGCGACGCGACGCCGTTCACCGCGCGGCTGGTGGCGCTCGACGGTAAGAAGCTCGAGCGGCTCTCGATCGGAGACAAGGGCAGCGCGGATGCGGCGCGGGCGGTGGTCGAGGAAGGCCGCTTCAGCGTCGCCTCGGTCGAGACCAAGCCCCTGAGCCGCAACCCGCCGCCGCCGTTCACGACTTCGACGCTACAGCAGGAGGCGGCGCGCAAGCTTGGCTTCGCGGCGAGCCACACGATGCGGCTTGCCCAGTCGCTCTACGAGGACGGGTTGATCACTTACATGCGGACCGATGGCGTGCAGATGGCCGACGAGGC
>JBKJMA010000238.1:0-3871 GCA_046596505.1 Sphingomicrobium sp. | reverse complement strand
GCGGCTTGTCGATGAACAGCGCGGTCATCAGGATCATGATCGAAAAGGTGATCGACAGCGCCAGCCCGAAGTCGAGCAGCCACGCCGGCATCGGCAGCACCAGCATGGCGATGATCGCCATCACCGCGCCGGCGAGCGCAAGGTCGCGGTTGAGCCCGAAGCGTTGCATCAGGCCGGTCATCGTCGCGCCCATCGCCTAGAGCGCCGGAGCGACCGGAAAACCGGCCTCGTGGAACAGCTTGAGCTTGTTGCGCATGGTGCGGATCGAGATGCCGAGGATCGACGAGGCCGAGGTGCGGTTGCCGCTGCAGCGGGTGAGGGTCGACAGGATCAGGTCGCGCTCGACGTCTTCCATGCGTCGACCGACGTGTCCGGAGAGGCTGACGGGCGGCGGTGGTGCGGCGGATTTTGGCTCGAGCGGGCTGCCGTCGGAGCGCAGGAGGTGGGCAGGCCCGATCGTGGGCCCCTCGGCAAACAATACCGCGCGGTGGATGACGTCTTCGAGCTCGCCGACATTGCCGGGCCACGGGTAAGCGCGGGCAGCGGCGAGCGCGTCGGGGGACAGGGTTCGCCGCACGAGGCCGTTGAGCCGCGACAGGCGCGTGGCGAAGGCGGCAGCGAGGCGGTCGATGTCGGCGCCGCGCGCGGAAAGCGCGGGGAGCGTGACGCGCGCGGTCGCCAGGCGGGCGGCGAGGTCGGCCCGGAGCTTGCTTGCGGAGGCGTCGGCGGTGGTCGCGATCAGGCGAGCAGAGTTCGCATCGAGCGCGTCGAGCAGCCGTGCCTGCAGGTCCGTCGGGAGGGTGTCGATCGAGCGGAGGACGAGCGTTCCGCCGGCCGCCTCGGCAAGCTTGCCGACGCGCGGAGACACCGCGCCAGGGAAATCCCCGGCGGCGTGGCCGAACAATTCGGACGAGAGAACCGCCGGGGCGACGCCGCGACATTCGCCGATGACCAGCTGGCCGATGGCACCCGAGGCGGCGTGGACGGCGCGCGCGAGCAGCGCCTTGCCGCAGCCCGGCGGACCCGTCAGCAACAGCGGCAGAGGGGTGCGGGCGAAGCCGATCGCGCGGTCGCGGGCGGCGATGAAGGCGGGATCCTCGCCAATCAGTTCGACGGCGCGCTCGCCGATCGATTGCAGCGCTGCGGCGATGAGATCGCGTTGCGGTGGCAAGGGGAGATAGTCGTAAGCGCCGGCCCGGATCGCCGCGACCGCGCGCGAAGCGGATGCGTTGACGCCGCAGCCGAGCACCGGGACTGCGAACCGCTCGGCGCGAAGCCGGGAGATGAAGCCCGCGACATCGGTCTCGACGTCGATCATGACGAGGTCGGCGCCGTCGCGACGCAGCGCGGATAGCGCGTCGGCCTCGCTGGTCGCGAGGCGCACCGCGGCGCCGCACTCGCGCGCCATGCCGGCGGCGATACGCAGTTCGGGGCCGGGGCCGCCAATGAGCAGGATGCGTGTTGCGGTCATGGTCGGGATCAGCGCTCCGGCTTGGCGATTTCGGTCAGTGTCACCCCCAGCGCACCGTCGATCAGGACCAGTTCGCCGCGCGCGAGGAGGCGGCCGTTGACGACGATGTCGACCGGCTCGCCGACGCGGCGGTCGAGTTCGATGACCGTTCCGGCGCGGGTGTTGAGCAGGTCGTTGATGCTGATCTTGGCGCCGCCGAGGATCGCCTGGACCTTGACCGGCACGTCGAAGACGGCGGCCATGCTGGGGGGTTCTGCGAGCGGATCGGCGCTCGGGTCGGCGGGTGTCGCCGCGCGGTCGTTGGTTTTGCTGATGGCCGCACCGCCCGGCGGGTCGGGCAGCGCCGTGTCGATCTCGTCGAAGTCGGCGGGGATCATCGGCTGGGGGTTGGCATCCATGTCGCTTGACTCCTAGTTGCCGAGCCACTGGCGGATGACCGCGGTGGCCTCGCCCGGGCTCGATTGAACGGTCTCACCGATGCGCTTGATCGCGGATGCCTTGATCCGGCCGTCGACCTCGGCAAGCGCGATTTCCTGGTCGAGCATTGCGCCGCGCTGGGCATTTTGGGCCAGTGCCTGGCTGAGCGCGGCGGGATTGCCGATCGGGCCGGACAGCGATGCGGCGCCGTTTTCGGGGCTGGCAGCGGAGAGCAGCGTTGTGCCGGGCGCGCCGAGCAGCATTGGGTCGCCACTTGCGCCGGCAAGTTGGGCCAGTCCGCGCGGCTTCAACAGCTTGAGCGCGAGCAGCGCCACCCCGGCAAGGATCAATAGTTTGAGAAGCGACCAGAGCTGATCGGTCGGCAGCTTCGAGAGAAAACCCGGCTCGTCCTGGTTGGCGAGGTCGGCGGCGGTGAACTTCATCGCCTCGATCGCGACGCTGTCGCCGCGCTCGCTGTCGAACCCGACGGCATTTTCGACCAGTCGCTGGAGCCGCGCGACTTGTGGCGGGGGGAGGCCGGCGGTGCCCGGGTCGATCATCACCGCGACGGTCAACCGCTTGACCCGACCGGGGCCACGCACGGTGACGGTGCTGGTGCGGCTGTTCTCGTAGGTCGTATCCTCGCTGGTCTCGTTGCGGTTCGAACGGCGGCTGTCGCCGGCGGGACTCGATGCAACGGAAGCACCCTTGTTCTCGGGCAGCTGCGTCGAAACACTGGCGGCCTGTCCCGCCGCCGAGGCTTCATTGGCCTGGTCGGTCGATTCGACGCTGACCTGCTTGGCGATCGCCTGCTTGTCGGGATCGACCACGCTGGCTTCCTCGCGGGTCTGGTCGCGGTCGATCACCGCGGTCACTTCGGCGCGGACCTTGCCGGCGCCGACGATCGGTTCGAGCAGGCTTTCAATCTGTTCGCGGAACCGCGTCTCGATCGCCTGCTGGCGCTGGTCGACGTCGCCGCCGGCCATCGCGCCGGGGTCGCCCGAACGAGCCAGCAGCGCGCCGGTCTGGTCGATCACCGAGATCGCGTCGGGGGCGAGCTCGGGGACCGACGAGGCGACAAGATAGCGGATCGCCTGGACGTTCTCGCCAGACAGCCGGCCTTGGGTCTTGACCGTCACCGCGGCGGTGGCGCGGCGGGCCTCGGTGGCGAACATCTCGCGTTCGGGCATGACGATGTGGACACGGGCGCGCGACACATGGTCGAGGCTTTCGATCGAGCGGACCAGCTCGCCCTCGATCGCGCGGGTCTCGTTGATCTTGGCGCGCTCGGCGGAAATGCCGAACGGCTGCTCGGCATCGAGCACGTCATAGCCGATCTTGCCGCCGAGCCGGTCTGCCGCCATCGACATGCGCAGTTCGGCGATGCGGTCCTGGGGGGCGAGGATGGCGGTGCCGTCGGCGCTGAGCTCGAACGGGATCGCCTGCGCCTTGAGCTTTTCGGCAATGCCTTGTGCCGCGGTCGGATCGAGGTCCGTGTAAAGATAGGCTTTGGGACTGTTGCTGCCCGACATCGACAGCGCGCCGAAACCGACCAGCAGGGCGGTGGCGACCGCGCCCATCAGCGCAAGGCGTTTTCCGCCCACTCTGGCGGCGAGGATCGCTAAGAAATTCAACGCTGATCCCCGTGGCGCGGGCCGAGTTTGGCTCCTTGCTGTTTATAGAGGCGCGGGGCGGGGCGAACGGCGACGGGTCGGCAAATTTTGCCGGGTCGAGTGCCTAGCCAGCGCCGAGTGCGTCCAATTCGGCGGTGATCGCTGCGCGGCGGGCGGCGGCGTCGAGGCACAGCCGGCCGCTGTCCCAATCGAGCCGCGCGTCGCCGAGCGCCAGCGTGTCGTCGCCAAGCGGGGTGATCGGCAGGCGCCGGCGGTCGGCGGTCTGGCGCGCGGCGAGCCTGCTCTCGATCGCGGCGAGGAGGTCGGGGTGGACGCGAACCGCGATCGGGGTGCCGCGGCGCAGGTGCTC
>JBKJMA010000109.1:0-5821 GCA_046596505.1 Sphingomicrobium sp. | reverse complement strand
GCGCACGGTCAGCGTGTAGCCGGCAAAAGTCTTCTCGGCGGTCTGGATCGCAAAGCCGACCGGGGTGCCATCGGCCAGCGCGCCGCCACCCCCGCCATCGGCGTTAAGCCCGAATTCGGGATGGCCGAGCAGGTCGAGCCATTCCTTCGCGCCCTTGTCCGCGCCAATGCCATTGGTCTCCTCGTCGCCGGTGAACAGCACCACGATGTCGCGCTTGGGTTTGAAGCCCGCCGCGCGAAGGTCGATCAGCGCCTGGGTGACCCCAGTGATGCCGTCCTTCATGTCGATCGTGCCACGGCCGTAATAATAGCCGTCCTTCTCGGTCAGCTTGAACGGGTCGGTGGTCGAATCTTCGCGCTTGGCCTCGACCACGTCCATATGCCCCATCAGGAGGATCGGCCGCGCCTTGGGCGTGCCCGCCGCGCGCCAGCGGACGATCAGCGCCGCGGTGTCGTCTTCGCCGGTGGTCGCGCTGCCGGTGTGGTAGGGCATGACGTGGACGTCTGCGGCTGGGAAGCCAGCGGCGATGTACTGGTCGGCTAGGTACTGGGTCATCGCCGGGGTCTGGTGACGACCAATGACCGTCGGCATGTTGACGATCTTTTCGAACATGGCGCGGGTCGCGGCGGCGCGGGCGGGAGACAGGGCCGGCGCGGCGGCAATCGCGGGTCCGGCGGTGGCGGCGAGAAGCAGGGCAATCACGGTACGCATCGGTGACCTTTCACAAGAGATAACGCTGCGATTTGAGCGGCGATCGCGCGCTTGGCGATACGACTATCGCGCTTATGCGTCCGTGGCTATGGCGATGCCATGCGCCGTATCCTGTTTAGCGCTGCCCTGAGCAGCCTGTTTCTGCCTGCCCCCGCCCCGGCCCTGTCGCACCACGGCTGGAGCCAGGCGAGTTCGATCGCGCGTGACGGTCTGGTCGCGGTCGCGTTCGGCCTGCCCGCGATCAACGGCGACTGGCGCGGGGTCGAACAATCGGGCCTGTCGGTGGGCGCGGCATTCGCGGTGACCGAGGGCCTGAAATACACCATCCATGAACGCCGCCCGGATGGCAGCGACAACAAGAGTTTCCCGTCAGGACACACGTCGGCCAGCTTCGCCGCCGCCGCCAGTCTCGAGAAGCGCTATGGCTGGCAGGTCGGCCTTCCCGCCCACCTCGTCGCGGCGTTCGTCGGCGTGTCGCGGGTCGAGGCGAAGAAGCATTTTGTCGGCGACGTTCTGGTCGGCGCGGCGATCGGCGAGGGTGCGGGCTGGTTGCTGACGTCGAAGCGCGACGCCCGCGTGCGGTGGCTGCCATGGGGCGACGCGCATGGCGGCGGGGTCAGCGCCGGGATGCGCTTCTAGGCGTTCGCTCCGTGCCCTTGCGCCAGATAGTCGGCGCTCTGCATTTCCTCGAGCCGGCTGACGGTCCGCTGGAACTCGAAATTGCCGTCGCCAGCGGGATAGAGGCCGGCGGGTTCGGCGTCGGCGGCGGCGAGCAGTTTCACCCGCTGTTCGTAGAGCTGGTCGATCAGCGTCACGAACCGCGCCGCCTCGTTGCGCATCTCGGCCGTCATGATGGGGATGCCGACGATGAACACCGTGTGGAAATGGTGGGCGATGGCGAGATAGTCGGCCGCGCCGCGCGGCTCGCCGCACAACCGCTTGAACGAGAAGACCGCCACGCCCTTGAGCGACTTGGGCACGTGGAGGGCGCGCCCGCCGCCAAGGTCGAGATCCTCGATCGGGACATTGGCGCGGTCCTCGACCGGATAGTCGGTCAGGCGGAAGAAGGCGTCGCTGAGCGCGGCACTGGCGGCGGGGCCGTTGGGGACGTGCCACGTGTCGACGCCCTGCAGCCGGTCGAGGCGATAGTCGGTCGGGCCGTTCAAGGGGACGACCGCCAGGCGCTGCTCCAACAAGCGGATGAACGGCACGAACAGCTCGCGGTTGAGACCGTCCTTGTAGAGGTCGGCGGGCGGGCGGTTCGAGGTGGTGACGAGCTTGACCCCCTCGTCGATCAACGCGGTGAACAGCCGCGACATGATCATCGCGTCGGCGCTGTTGGTGACCATCATCTCGTCGAAAGCGAGGAAGCGGACTTCTTCGGCGAGCTGCTTCGCCACCGCGATCACCGGATCGCCTTCCTCGGTCGCGCGGGCGGCGCGGAGGCGCTGGTGGACGTCGAGCATGAACGGCGCGAAGTGGGTGCGACGCTTGGGCGTAATCGCGATGTTGGCGAAGGCGAGGTCCATCAGCATCGACTTGCCGCGCCCGACCCCGCCCCACAGATAGACCCCCGCGCAGCTATCGTCGCGGTGTCTTGGCAAACGGCCAAACAAGCGGTCGAGCAGGCGCTGCGGGCGGGCGGCGGCGAACCGCTCGAGCGCGTCGACCGCGCGCGCCTGGTCGGCATCGAGCTTGAGCTCGCCCGCCGCGACCAGCGCGCGGTAGGCGGCGGCGAGCGGTCCGCTCACGTCCGGTCGCGGATGCGCTTCAGCGTGCCGGTGAAGCTGTGGGTCGGCTGCCCGCCCTGCTCGCAATGACCAGCCAGGAAAACATGCCCGCCGCGCGTCTGCCCGACCATGCGCACGAAGGCGTCGAGCGGCTCGCCGGCCATCGTGCGCGCGATGAAGTGCGTCGCGCAATCGAGGGTGACGTAATGCCCCGGTTCGCGCCCGACGATCCGCCCGCCGGCAAAGATCGCCATGTCGATGAAGGTCATCACGGCGCCACCGTGGATCGACCCGCCGAAGTTGAGCATCAACGGCGTCGGGTGCATCCGCACTTGCACAACGCCGCCACCGGCATCGCGATAGTGAAGCGGTCCGATCGCGCTGGCGAAGCTCTCGGCCGGGATGTCCCCGAAACCAAGCCAGCCTTCCCCGTCAAGATTGCTCAAGCCGCGCGCTCGGATTTTTGTCGGTCGCGACCCGTCAAGCGGCTCGCTCCTTGTCGGTCGCGACCCGTCAAGCGGCTCGCTCCGCCATAAGTTTCTTCGTCTCAGCGATCGCCTTGGCGGGGTTGAGACCCTTGGGGCAGGCGTTGGCGCAGTTCATGATCGTGTGACAGCGATAGAGCCGGAACGGATCCTCGAGCTGGTCGAGCCGCTCGCCGGTCATCTCGTCGCGGCTGTCGGCGAGCCAGCGATAGGCTTGCAACAGGATCGCGGGACCCAGGAAGCGGTCGGCGTTCCACCAGTAGCTCGGACACGAGGTCGAGCAGCAGGCGCACAGGATGCACTCGTAGAGGCCATCGACCTTGGTGCGGTCCTCGGGGCTTTGCAGCCGCTCCTTGCCCGACGGCGGCGGCGACGCGCTTTTCAGCCACGGCTGGATCGAGGCATATTGGGCGTAGAAATGGGTGAAGTCGGGGACGAGGTCCTTGACCACGTCCATGTGCGGCAAGGGCGTGATCCGCACTTCGCCCTTCAGATCCTCGATCGCAGTCGTGCAGGCGAGGCCGTTCTTGCCCGCCATGTTCATCGAGCACGACCCGCAAATTCCCTCGCGGCACGAGCGGCGGAAGGTCAGCGTCGAATCCTGCTCATTCTTGATCTTGAGGAGCGCGTCGAGCACCATCGGCCCACATTTGTCGAGGTCGATGGTGAAGGTGTCGTAACGCGGGTTGGCGCCGCTCTCCGGGTCGTAGCGATAGACTTTGAACGACTTCAGCCGCGCGCCCTGGTCGGGCGTATGGGCCATGCCCTTCTTGATGACGCTATTCTTGGGAAGCGTAAATTCGGCCACGGACGGCTCCTGCAGGGGTTTGGAGGCCGCTACCATGTGGGGAGCGGCGTTTCAAATAACTACTGGCCTTTCGCCGACCCGGGCTCGACCGGATCCATCAGCTTGCGGGTCAGGTAGATCATCTCCAACGCGTGGGTGCGCGCGGCTTGGCGGAGGTTGGCGCCGGCCGCGTGGCCGCCCTCGGTATTCTCGAAGAAATAAAAGGGCAGCCCCATTTCCTCCATCCGCGCGGCGAACTTGCGCGCGTGTTGCGGGCCGACGCGGTCGTCCTTGGTGGTGGTGAAGATGAACGGCTGGGGATAGGCGACCCCCTTGCGCAAATTCTGGTAGGGCGAGGTCTTGTCCCAGAAGGCCCTCACCGCGGGATCGGTGACGCTGCCATATTCACCTTCCCACGACGCGCCGGCGGCAATTTTCGAGATACGAATCATGTCGAGCAGGGGGACGTCGATGATTACCGCGTTCCACAGCTCGGGGTGCTGGGTGAACTGGACCCCGGTCTGGAGTCCGCCGTTCGAGCCGCCGCTGATACCAAGGCGGCGCGGGCTGGTGATCTTGCGCGATATGAGGTCGCGCCCGACCGCGGCGAAATCGTCGTAGACGATCTGCCGCTTCGTGCCCAAGCCGGCCTCGTGCCACTTGGGTCCGAACTCACCGCCACCGCGGATGTTGGCAAGGGCATAAACCCCGCCCTTTTCGAGCCACAGCTTGCCGTTGGTCGACGAGTAGCTCGGGGTCATGCTGACCTCGAACCCGCCATAAGCGTAGAGCAGGGTCGGGTTGTTGCCGTTGAGCGGCATGTCGCGGCGATGAACAAGGAAGTAGGGGATTTTCGTCCCGTCGCTCGACACCGCCTCATGCTGTTCGGCGACGAGGTTCGAAGCGTCGAACTTGGCCCCCTGGCGGCGGATCTCGCGCGCCGCGCCGGTCTTTGCGTCGGCCAGCCACTGCGATGGCGGGACGAGGAAGCTGGTCACGCCAAGCAACGCGCGGTCGTCGCTGCGGTTGGTGTCGACGATTCCAAGCGTGCTGTTGGCGGGGAGCGCCAGCGCCCGGCGGGTCCAGCCGGTCGCGGTCGGGGTGAAGCGCAGCAGGCGGCCACTGACGTTGTCGAGCGTCGAGACGAGCAAGCTGCCCTTGGAGGCCGACGCCTCGACCATCGCCTCGCGCGGGCCGGCCGCGTAGACCAGCGTTGGCTTGAGGTGCGCGGGATCGGCCATGAGCTGTGCCAGGTCGACCGAGACCAGCGCGCCGGCGGGATAGGTGCGCGTTGTCGGGCGCCAGTCCTCGCGGGTCTGGATGATAACCCGACCGGCGACCATGTCGACCGGACCCGCCTTGGCCGGAATGGCGACGCGGCGCGGGCCCTTAGGGGTCAGGATCCAGGTCTCGGCATTGAACGTGTCGAGCGGGCGATCAATGACCGCGAGGGTACGGTTCTCGCCGTCGCGAAGCACATAGGGAGTGACGCCATAGCCGCCGTCGCTGGGATCGCCGCGGTAAAGTTCGACCGCCGCCGACAATGGCTGACCGCGCTTCAGGCGCTTGACGATGAAGGGGTAACCGGTGCGGCCGAGCTCGCCCGGCGCCCATTCGCGGCTGATCAGCAGGCTGTTCTCATCTTCCCACGTGACGCGTTGCTTGCCCTTGGGCAGCGTGAAACCGCCCGCGACGAAGCGCCCGGTGGCGAGGTCGAACTCGCGCACCGTGACCGCGTCTTCGCCGCCGTCGGACAATTCGATCAGGCAGCGCCGCTCGGCCGGGCGGGCGCAGCTTGCGCTCTTCCACACCCAGTTGGCCTTCTCGGATGCGGCAAGCGCGTCGAGGTCGAGCACGGTTTCCCACTTTGGCGCCGGCGCGGCGAAGTTCGCCACGCTGGTCCGCCGCCAGATGCCGCGGACATGATCGGCGTCCTGCCAGAAATTATAGACCTGGCCGTTGATGAATCGTCCGCTGGGCAAGCGATCCTTGGCCTCGGCGAGTTTCAGCGCTTCGGCGAAATAGGCGGCGTAGCGCGGATCCGCCTCGAGCTCGCCGGTAGTCCTGGCGTTATGCGCCTCGACCCATTGCATCGCGCGCGGCGACGT
>JBKJMA010000080.1:0-6865 GCA_046596505.1 Sphingomicrobium sp. | reverse complement strand
CGCGCCGAAGAACAGGCTCTTGCCGACGCGGTGACCATAACTGCCCGAAGTCGTCATGCCGATGCAGCGATCTCCGACGAGGATCGGCTCGCCGCCGCGCGGATCGACCGCACCTGCGTCCATTTCGCCATAGATGATCCGCACCGGCCGCTCGGGCGCATCGAGCGTCGCCTGCTTGCCGACGAACTCATCCTTCTTGAAATTGATGAACCGCCGCATGTCCGCCTCGATCATGGTGATCTCGTTGGTCAGCTCCGTCCCCCACGCCTTGTAGCCCTTCTCGATCCGCATCGTGTTGACCGCGTAGAGGCCATAGTTGGCGATCCCGAGATCGTGGCCGGCGGCCCAGATCGCATCGTAAAGCGACGCCGTGGCGTTGATCTCGCGGTGCAATTCCCAACCAAGCTCCCCGACATAGCTGACCCTAAGAGCACGCAGATTGTGCCCCGCCACAACGATCTCCTGCCCGCTCAACCAGCGGAACCCCTCGTTCGACAGGTCGGCATCGGTCAGCTTCGCCAGCAGCTCGCGCGACCGCGGCCCGCTGAGCACCAGCACCCCGCGATCCTCGGTGACATTGGTGATCGTCACCTCTTCGCCCGGCAGGCGGCTCTGCACCATCAGGTCGAGGTCGCGCTGCTCGGCTGCTGCGGCGGACAGGCAATAGAAATGATCGTCGGCAAAACGCGTCACCGTCATCTCGCCCAAAATACGCCCCTGACGGGACAGCGGGTGAACCAGCGCGATGCCACCGTGCTTGGTCGGCATCCGATTGGCGCAGATCCGGTTGAGGAACGCTTCGGCATCACGCCCGGTGACGTCAAATTTCGCAAAACCGGTCAGGTCGAGCACACCGACCCGCTCGGCGACCGCGCGGACCTCGTCGGCGACAACCTCGAACACATTGGTGCGATGATAGCCCGGTTCTTCCGACCGGCCATCGAGCGAGAACCACTTCGGCCGCTCCCAGCCATAAGTCTCGCCATAGACCGCGCCCATTGCTCCCAGCCGATCATACAGCGGGCTGGTTCGCCGGGGCCGCCCTTCGGGCTCTTCCTCGCCCGGCAGGCGCGTCGTGAAGGTCAGGCGGTAATCGAGGAACACCTTGGCGCGCGAATAGGCTTCGTCGGCAAACGGGCCATACCGGCGCGGGTCGAACTCGACCATGTTGATCTCGGCGTCGCCCTCGACCATCCACTGGGCGAGATATTTCCCCGCGCCGCCCCCTTGCGCGATGCCGAACGACGTTCCGCAACAATGCCAGAAATTGCGCAGGCCCGCCGCGGGCCCGAGCAGCGGCCCGCCGTCGGGGGTGTGCGGGATCGCGCCATTGACGATCCGCCGGATACCGACTTCGCCAAACACCGGCATTCGTTCGATCGCGCGCTCGACCCATCCGGCGATGCGGTCGAGGTCGTCGGGAAACAGCTCGCTGGTCGATTCCCACTCGGGCATTCCCTTGGGCGCCCAGGCTTCCTTACACTCGACATTCTCGTAAATGCCGATCAGCCCGCTATTCTGTTCCTGCCGGAAATAGCCCGACACATAGGGGCAACGCATCACCGGGATTTCCTCGTCGCGGTCGATGAATGCCTGGATCGGGTCAGTGACGAGGTAATGATGCTCCATGTTGGTCACCGGGATGTCAACGCCAGCCATCTGCGCCACCTGCCGCGCATAACAGCCCGCGGCGTTGACGACGATTTCGGCGCGGATGACCCCCTGTTCGGTCGCGACGTCCCACTCGCCCGACGGCAGCTGGGTCAGCCCGGTTACCCGGTTCTTGCGGACGATGGTCGCGCCCATCTGCTTTGCGCCGATCGCCAGCGCGTTGCAGATGCCCGACGGATCGGCGTGGCCGTCCTGGGTCGTCCACGCGCCGGCGATCACGCCGTCGGTCGTCATGAACGGATTGATTCGCCTGATCTCGTCGGGGCTGATGATCTCCATGTCGAACCCGATGATCTTCGAATAACCGTGGATGTAGCGCAGCCACGCCAGCTCGCGCTCGTTCGTGGCGAGCCGGATCCCGCCCGACTTGTGCCAGCTGACATATTGCCCGGTTAGCCCCTCGAGCCGGGGGTAAAGCTGGTTACTGTAGGCATGCATCTTGGCGAGGTTGAAGCTGCCCGTGATGCTCGGGCACTGCCCCGCCGCGTGCCACGTCGATCCCGAAGTAAGCTCATCCTTCTCGACGAGCATGATGTCGGTCCAGCCAAGTTCCGCGAGATGATAGAGCAGGCTGGCTCCCATGATCCCGCCGCCAACGATTACCACCCGCGCACTATTTTTCATGCCACCCGATCTTTCTCGCCTCGATCGCCAAGCAATAGAGCGGCTCACGACAAAGCCACAATTTCAATATTATGCCGGGTACGCCAAAAAAATTTCGCTGATTGCGAAAATTCTTCATTTGTATCGCCACCACCGGACCGATTTAAGAAACTACATCAAGGCACTCGTCAAACGGGGCGGGCTTACGAAATTGCCCACAGCGGGATTGTTTTTACTCCATGAAGATTGGTTTCATCGGCCTCGGCAATGTCGGCGGAAAGCTTGCTGGAAGCCTGATCCGCAATGGCCATGACGTCACCGTCCGCGATCTTGACGACGCCCTTGTCCAATCCTTTGTCGCGCGCGGTGCGCAAGCCGCATCTTCGCCCCGCGAATTGGGCGAAGCGGTCGACCTGATCGTCACTTGCCTACCCTCGCCGGCCGCCTGTTCGGCGGTGGCGGAGGGGCCGGACGGATTCCTCCCCGCGCTGGGCCCGGGCAAGGTCTGGCTCGAAATGAGCACGACCGACCATAGCGAGGTCATTCGCCTTGGCGCACTGGTCGACGCAACCGGCGCGATGATGATGGAATGTCCAGTGTCGGGCGGCTGCCATCGTGCCGATACCGGCAATATCGCAATCTTCGCCGGCGGGCGGCGCGAGGCATTCGAATTTGTCCTGCCCGTCCTGACGACGATGGGCCGCCGCATCCTCCATACCGGCGAACTCGGCACCGCCTCGCAGCTTAAGGTGATGACCAATTTCCTGTGCACGGTGCACCTTGTCGCACTCGCCGAGGCGCTCACCGTTTGCCAGGCGGCGGGCATGGACATGAACATTGCCTACGAGGCGATCCGCATCTCGTCGGGCAACAGTTTCGTCCACGAAACCGAGTCGCAAATCATCCTCAACGGCAGCCGCGACATCAACTTCACGATGGACCTGGTGGTCAAGGACGTCAGCCTGTTCGACACCATCGCCCGGCAGAACCATGTCCCGGTCGAGCTTTCGCCGCTGATCGTCGACATATTCAGGAAGGGCGTCGCAGCCTATGGCCCTCGCGAACATTCGCCCAATATCATCCGCCGCTACGAAGAGCCCTTAGGGATCAAGGTGCTCGGCACCGGCTTCCCGGCGGTGATGGTGGATGATGAGCCGGAGGAAGCCGGCTATGAGATCGTTCCCCGGCGCTAAATAAGGACGCAGATCGCATGACCGAAGCGATGGCTACTCTCGCCGACTGGTCGCGTGCCGCCGCCGGCGTGACGATCGAACCCGGCCTGTTCATCGACGGCAAGTTCCGTCCCTCCGCCACCGGCGAAACCTTCGCGGCGGTCAACCCCGCGACCGGCAATGTAACCGCGCAGATGGCGTGCGGATCGGCCGCCGACATCGACACCGCCGTCGCCTCCGCCAAGGCCGCCTGGGACGATGGCCGCTGGCGCCACATGCTTCCTCGCCAGCGCATGGCGATTTTCGCCCGCTTTGCCGATCTGGTGGAAGCGCACGCCGACGAATTCGTGCTCCTCGAAAGCCTCGCGATGGGCAAGCCGGTGACCGACGCGCTCAACATCGACATCCCCGAAACCATCCTCACGATCCGCTATTTCGGCGAATGCATCGACAAGATCGCCGGCTCGGTCAGCAACTCGGCGCACGATGCGGTCCACATGGTGTCGCGCGAACCGCTCGGCGTGGTCGGCGCGATCTCGTCATGGAACTACCCCTTGCTGATGGCGACGTGGAAGGTCGCGCCAGCGCTCGCGGCGGGCAATTGCGTGGTGCTCAAGCCTGCCCAACAGGCGCCGTTCAGCTGCCTCAAGCTCGCCCGGCTGTTCGTTGAGGCCGGAGGCCCCGAGGGCGTGTTCAATGTCGTGAACGGGTTCGGGCCCGACGCGGGGAAGGCACTCGCGCTCCATCCCGACGTCGCCAAGATCAGCTTTACCGGGTCGACCAGGGTCGGCAAGCAGCTGATGATCTATGCCGGCCAGTCGAACCTCAAGCGCGTCAGCCTCGAAACCGGCGGCAAGAGCCCGCAGATATTCATGCCCGACTTGCCCGACCTCGACCGTGCTGTTGACGCGGCGGTGATGGGCATTTTCGATAATGCCGGGCAGGTCTGCAACGCCGGGTCGCGCCTGCTCGTCCACCGCGACATCCATGATGAATTCGTCGACAAGGTGTCCCGCCGGGCCGCCCAACTTTATGCGCCCGGCAACCCGCTCGACCCGGCGACCACACTCGGGCCGATGGTTTCGCGCGCGCAGCAGCAGGTCGTGCTCGGCTGGATCGAGAAGGGCAAAGCCGACGGCGCGACCCTCGCCTTTGGCGGGCATGCCGTGCCGACAATGGTCGACGGCGCCTATGTCGTTCCGACCCTATTCACCGACGTCGCCCCGGCAATGGACATTGCGCGAGAGGAGATTTTCGGACCGGTCGCCACCGTGATTCCGTTCCGCGACGAAGCCGAGGCCATCCGCCTCGCCAACGACTCAATTTACGGCCTCGCCGCCAGTGTCTGGACCAGCGACGTCAAGCGCGCCCACCGCATGGTAAAGGCAATCGAGGCGGGGGTCGTGTGGGTCAACTGCTTCGGCGATGGCGACATGACCCAGCCGTTCGGCGGCTTCAAGCAATCGGGCAACACGCGCGACAAGTCGATGGAATGTCTCGCCGGCTACATGCAGTCCAAGTCAGCTTGGTTCTCGCTAGGCTAAGCACCAGCGGCGTCGACGTGCGCCGTCATCCACTCGATGAACTTCCGGATGCGCAGGTTGTCCTTCATGTCCTTGCGGCAGATCAGCCCCCATTCGCCGGGACACACTGTCTTGTGCGGGACCGGCCGGACCAGCCGTCCCGCCGCCAGGTCGGCATCGACGAACGGCCCGTTGACCAGCGCGATCGCCTGCCCCTCGAGCGCCATCTCGAGCGCGACCGCGAGCGTATCGACGACCAGGTAAGGCGATGCCGGATCGAACGTCAGGTCAGCCGCTTCGAACCAGCTCTTCCAGTTTCGCACTTCGGTATAAATCGCGACGAGCGGCTGGGCGAGCAGGTCGGCGGGTTTCGGCGACGGACCGAGCCGCGCCGCAACCTCCGGGCTGCACACCGGGAACAGGCTATATTCGAACAGCGGCACCCAATGGTATTTCGGGTTGGGCGGGACCTCGCAATACACCAGGCCGACGTCGGCATGGACATCGTCGAACTCCCATTCGACCGCACAGGTACTCAGCGTAACGTTGACCTCGGGGTGATCGGCGATGAACTGCGGCACTCGCCGCGCCAGCCAGCGGATCGATGCGGTAACGTAAGTCTGCACGCGCAGCGGCTTGTCGACCGCATTGCGCCGGACCGCCTCGACCCCTTCGAGCAGCGATTCGAACGCCGCGCGGACGTAAGGATACAAGATCCTCCCTTCTTGGGTCGATGCGATGTGCCGCCCATTCTGCTCGAACAGCTCGACGCCCAGCGCCTGTTCGATCAGCTGGACCTGATGACTGACCGCGGGATGGGTCAGGCACAGTTCGTCTGCGGCGTTGCGGATACTCTGGTGCCGTGTCGCGGCTTCGAACCCGCGCAGGGCTTTAAGCGGCGGCAACGCGCCAAGATCAATCTTGTTGGCCAACTGCTCCTGCCCTCCCGACATCGAGTCGCGGGCGAGTCTATCAGCACCGGGCGGCATCGGTAAAATAAACTGACTCGCCGTTGAGAACGCATCAGTCGGCGCGGGCGTCCTCGATGATCATCGCCGCACCCTTTTCCGCGACCATCACCGTCGGCGCATTAGTGTTGCCCGAGGTGATCGTCGGGAAGATCGAGGCGTCGATCACGCGCAGACCCTCGATCCCGTGCACGCGAAGCCGTGCATCGACCACCGAAATGCGCGGATCCGGCCCCATCGCGCAGCTGCTGGTCGGATGATAAACCGTGTCCGCCCGGGCCCGGAAATCCTCCAAGAGCGCGTCGTCGCCATCACCGACCGCGCTCCCGGGGACGATCTCCTCGGTGATGATGTCCGCCAGCGGCTCCGTCCGCGCCAGCCTGCGGATCAACCGGCATCCGACGAGCGCCTCGGCGACGTCCTGCTCGGTCGACAGGTAATTCGGCTGGATCTGGGGCGGCGAGAAAGCGTCGGCCGACCCGATCCGGACATTCCCCCGACTTGTCGGCCGACAGGCATTGAACGACAGCAAAAAGGCGGAAAAAGGATCCGGATTGAGCAGCTTGCGGGCCGACAGCGGGGTTTGGGTATAGCTC
Source organism: Sphingomicrobium sp. (assembly GCA_046596505.1). Classification (GTDB taxonomy): domain Bacteria; phylum Pseudomonadota; class Alphaproteobacteria; order Sphingomonadales; family Sphingomonadaceae; genus Sphingomicrobium. Next base: position 332 of record JBKJMA010000080.1, on the reverse strand, counting down.
ACCGGGCTGAAATAAAGCTGCAGGTTGACGTGCCGCTCGTCATCCCGACTGCGCACGAACCCGCCCCCTTGGTTGACGCTCATCGACAGCGGCCCGCCGCGATCCCACGCGTACCGCAGCCCCGCCCGCATCTTGCCCAGCAAGGGTCGCAGTTCGTCGTTGAGCGTTGGAAGGCGCGACTTGTAGAAATAGGATACCGCAAGATGGTCCTGCAGGTTCGCGCCGACAGCGGGCCGGCCTTCGACCACGTCGATCCCGAGCGGCGTCAGCAGCGCCGGGTCGCCAATCCCGGACAGCTGCAACAGCTGGGGAGAATTGATCGCCCCTCCAGC
>JBKJMA010000052.1:0-3943 GCA_046596505.1 Sphingomicrobium sp. | reverse complement strand
CCGCGCGGCGCCTATGGCCGCAGCAAGGCCGAGGCCGAGGCCCGCGTTCTCGCCGCCAACCACGACTCGCTGGTGATCCGCACCAGCACCTTTTTCGGCCCGTGGGACCGCCACAACTTCGCCTACGGCCTGATCGAGCGATTGAAGCGCGGCGAGCATATCGACGATGTCGGCGATCAGACTATCGTTACCCCGACCTACGTCCCCGACCTCGTCCACGCCACGCTCGACCTGCTGCTCGACCGCGAGACCGGCATCCGCCACCTCGCCAACTCGGGCGAAGTCAGCTGGCACGATCTTGCCCGCTCGCTCGCGACACGTACCGGTCACGACCCGCGCCTCATCTCCGCCGCCCCCGGGGCCCCTTCGAACACCGGCCTGACGAGTGGCCACGGCCTCGCGCTGCGCCCGCTCGAAATCGCGCTCGACGACTTCGTCACCCACTCCGCCCCCCTTGCCGAACTGGCCTGACGGACCGCACATGGCTGTTTGAGGTCCGGACGGACCCCAAACGCGTTTGATGCTTTGTCAGGCCCAAGGAGACGAGATGGAACGGCAACATTGGCCGACCCGGCTATGGCTGGTGAGGCACGGACAGAGCCAGGGCAATGTCGCGCGCGACCAGGCGCACCGGGCGGGCAACCTCATCATCGACCTCGACTGGCGCGATGTCGATGTTCCGTTGAGCGAGCTTGGCCAGCGCCAGGCCGAGGCCACCGGCCACTGGTTCGCCGCGCTCCCCGAAGACCAGCGCCCCGAAGTCCTGCTGTCCTCCCCGTATGTCCGCGCCCGCCAGACCGCCGAGGCGATCTGCAAGGCCAGCGGGCTGTCGGGTGGCGCCAAGTCGACCATCCTCGACGAGCGCCTGCGCGAACGCGAATTCGGCGTGTTCGACGGCCTCACCACGATGGGCATCCGCCAGAAATATCCCGAAGAGGCCGCCCACCGCGCCAAGATGGGCAAATTCTACCACCGCCCGCCTGGCGGCGAAAGCTGGGCCGACGTCATCCTGCGCCTTCGCTCGGCCTTGAATTCGATCAATCTCCAGTACGAGAACAGCCGGGTGATGATCGTCTGCCACCAAGTCGTCGTACTGTGCCTGCGCTACATCCTCGAGGAGCTGACCGAAGCGCAGATCCTCGACATCGACCGCCAGGCCGAGATCCTCAACTGCGGCATCTGCGCTTACGACTTCAGCATCGACCACAAGGGCCTGTGCGTCCCCGAGCTCGCGCTGTGGAATCACGGTGCGCCGCTAGAAAAAGAAGGTGCCGAAAAGACCAGCGCCCCCGACGCGATGGCCGGCTCGCGCTAGACCATGATCGGACCATGACCTACTCCGACTTGTACTTCTCCAGCTCGTCGCCAACCACCCGCACCACGTGCAGCACATTGGTCGACCCCGCAGTCTTGAACGGCACTCCTGCCAGAATCACCAGCCGCTCGCCCGCCGCTGCCAGCTCATGCCGCAGCGCCACCCGTTTGGCCTTGGCGACCATCTCCTCGAAGCTCGCCACATCGCGCGTCTGGACCGCGTGCACCCCCCACTGCAGTCCGAGCCGCCGCGCGACCTTGTCGCTCGCCGTCATCGCCAGGATTTTCACCGGCGGACGTTCCCGGGCAATTCGCCGCGCGGTCGACCCCGAGCTGGTATAACAAGCCATTGCCCCGACCTTGAGGTTGGTCGTGATCGACCGCGCCGCGCCGGCCAGCGCATCCGCCGCGGTCTCCTCGGGCAACGTCTCGGTGAAATGGACCCGCGCCGCATAGACCGGGTCGCGCTCGACGTTGCGGCCGATGCGATCCATCATCGCCACTGCCTCGATCGGATATTGCCCCGCCGCGCTTTCCGCAGACAGCATAACCGCGTCGGCGCCGTCATAGATCGCGGCCGCGACATCGCTCACTTCGGCCCGCGTCGGGCTCGGCGAGACGATCATCGATTCGAGCATCTGCGTCGCCACCACCACCGGCTTGCCGAGCTGGCGCGCCCGCGCCACGATCCGGTTCTGCAGCGGCGGCACGCTCTCGGGCGGCAATTCTACCCCAAGGTCGCCACGCGCCACCATCACCGCGTCGGCGAGGTGCAATATCTCGTCCAGCCGCTCGATCGCCTGCGGCTTCTCGATCTTCGCCAGCAATCCCGCCCGGTCGCCGACCAGCTCGCGCGCTTCGGCCACATCCTCGGGCCGCTGGACGAACGACAGCGCGATATAATCCGCCCCCATTTCCAGCGCGAACTGGAGGTCGGACCGGTCCTTCTCGGTAAGCGCCGGGATCGGCACTACCACGTCGGGGACATTGACCCCCTTGTTGTTCGATACCTTGCCGCCGACCTCGACGATCGCGCCGATCTTGCCCGGCTCGACCGCGGCGATCTTCAGTCGCACCTTGCCGTCGTCGATCAGCAGGCGGTCGCCCGTCCGCGCCGCCGCGAACAGCTCGGGGTGTGGCAGCTCGACGCGATTCTCGTTGCCCGGTGTCTCGTCGTCGTCGAACATGAACATCGTCCCCGGCATCAGCATCGCCGACCCGCCCTCGAAATTGCCGACGCGCAGCTTGGGTCCCTGCAGATCGAACACGATCGTCGTCGGCCGCCCGAGCTTCTTCTCCATGCTCCGCACCGTCTCGACCAGCTGGACCTTGTCGGCCTGCTCGCCGTGGCTCATGTTGATCCGGAACGCATCTGCCCCCGCACGGATCAGCGCCTCGATCATCTCGGGCGTCGAACTTGCCGGGCCCAGCGTCGCCAAAATCTTAACCTTGCGGTCGCGCGGTTTCATCGGCTGTGTCACGTCAATTCCCCATCTTCGAGCGGCCTCGCCATAGAGCCTCGCGCCAATCGATCAACCGGCTTGAGCCTGCGCCGCGCCTCGCCTAACGCCGGCCCGCAACATCATATCGTGAGGAATCAACATGAGTGACGGCAATGTCGCGGCCGAACAGCTGCGACTGTTCATCGAGCGGATCGAGCGCCTCGAGGAAGAAAAAAAGGGCATGGCTGACGACGTCAAGGACGTTTACGCCGAAGCCAAGGCCAACGGTTACGACACCAAGACGATGCGCAAGGTCGTCGCGCTCCGCCGCCTCGAAGCCCATGTCCGCCAGGAAGCCGACGCACTCCTCGAGACCTACCGTACCGCGTTAGGCCTCGCCTGAGCTGTCAGGACTGGCCGGGCGTCACACCCCGGCCAGCGACAGCCCCAAAAACAGCCCGTTCCCGCCCGCGTGCAGCGCGATATTGGCCCACATCCCGTAACGCACCCGGGCGAAACCGAAGATCGTCCCGGCGAATAGTTGCGGCAGCACGAACGGCAACAGCAGCCACGGCCGGTCGAGCGGATAATTGCTCATGTGCGCCAGCCCGAACGCCAACGACGAAGCGAAGAACAGCCACGGGAACGCTCGCTCGAACCACTCAGGCACCCCGCTCCCGACCCGCCGCGCCAGCCACCATCCGACGACCACCGCCAGCACCACCGCCCCGGCCAGCGCACCGATCAGCCCGATCCCTTCGGACACCACCTGCACCAGCCCGAACAGGCTCGCCCCCAGCGCGATTACCACCGCGGCGACCGCCAGATGCCACCGCCGCCCGCTTAGCCAGCCGCGGAACACCAGCTCTTCGAACAGGGGAATGATCAGCGCCCCGATCAGCAACGTGAACAGCGGCCCGCGACTGATCAGTACCTCGAACTCGGGGGTCTTGAGCCCCTGGGCCTTTGCCAGCCCGGTCAGCACCGTCGCCAGCGGCAGTGCGACCATGACGTTGAGCAACAGCAGCCGCGCCACCTCGCCGACCGCCTGCTTGTCGAACCGCACCCGCTGAGCCGGCAATCGCGGCCGCGCCACGAACCGCGCCCACTCGACCCAGATCTCGGGCACGAGCCGCATCGCCCCGCCCCGGCCACGATCAGGCCGACTTGTCGTCACCTCGTCCATC
>JBKJMA010000258.1:0-4540 GCA_046596505.1 Sphingomicrobium sp. | reverse complement strand
CGCTCGCGGTCAAGCGGGTGCCCTATGCCGATGGCGCGGTGCTCACCTTCGACGACATCACCCAGCAACTCACCGACCAGCGCCGCGCCGCCTGGTCCGACATCGCGCGGCGCATCGCGCATGAGATCAGGAACCCGCTGACCCCGATCCAACTCGCCGCCGAGCGGCTCCAGCGCCGCTATGGCAAGGAAGTGACCTCGGACCGCGATACGTTCGACCGGTTGACCGAGACGATCATTCGACAGGTCGGTGACCTGCGCCGGATGGTCGACGAATTCTCGAACTTCGCGCGCATGCCCAAGCCCGTGTTCCGCGACGAGAATGTCCACGATATCGCGCGCAACGCCCTGTTCCTGCACGAAGTCGCGCATCCCGACATCGGCTTCTCGATCGACCCGGAGATGGCTGACATTCGTCTCGTCTGCGATCGCCGCCAGCTCAGCCAGGCGTTTACCAACATCGTCAAGAACAGCGTCGAAGCAATCGAGGCGCGCCGCACGCGGGGCGAGGTCAGCCCCGACGGCGACCGGGTTGCGCTGTCGATTTCGGAGGCGTCGGACGAGCTGGTGGTCGAGATCAGTGATACAGGCGTGGGGCTACCGGAAGACCGCGAGCGGCTAACCGAGCCCTATATGACCACCCGCGTCAGGGGTACTGGGCTTGGGCTCGCAATTGTTCAAAAAATCGTCGAGGAACACCTTGGAACAATTGCATTTCTAGACCGCGATGGTGGTGGAACAAGGGTCCGGATCGCGTTCGATTCGGCCCGCCTCGCCGCCCGCGCCGACAAAGCCGGGGAGGGGGCTGAGGAGGTCCATATGCGCGAAGATAGGGAAGATCCAAATGGCGCTTGAAGTGCTCGTCGTCGACGATGAAGCCGACATCCGCGACCTCGTCGCCGGCGTGCTCGAGGACGAAGGCTACACCGTCCGCACCGCCGCCGACAGCACCGCCGCGCTCGACGCGATCGAGGAGCGGCGCCCGTCACTGGTACTGCTCGACGTCTGGCTGCAGGGCTCGAAGCTCGACGGGCTGCAGATTCTCGAGCAGGTCAAGCGGCGCGATCCGACGCTGCCGGTGATCATGATTTCGGGCCACGGGAACCTCGACACGGCGGTTGCCGCAGTGCGCGAGGGCGCTGTTGACTTCATCGAGAAGCCGTTCGAGGCCGGGCGACTGCTCCACCTCGTCGGGCGGGCGACCGAAACCGAGCGATTGAAGCGCGAGAATGCCAGTCTGCGCGAGCGGGCCGGGCCCGAGGACGTACTCAACGGCTCGTCGGTCGCGATCAACACCGTTCGGGCGGTGCTGAAGCGCGTCGCCCCGACCGGCAGCCGGGTGATGATCACCGGGCCAGCCGGGGTCGGCAAGGAGATCGCCGCCCGCACGATCCATAACTGGAGCCCGCGCGCCAACGCCCCGTTCATCGTGTTGTCGGCCGCGATGATGAGTCCCGATCGGATCGAAGAGGAATTGTTCGGCACCGAGCGCGATGGCGTGGCGCGGCCGGGGCTGCTCGAACAGGCGCATGGCGGTACATTATTCCTCGACGAGATCGCCGATATGCCGCTGACGACGCAGGGCAAGATCCTGCGCGTACTAACCGACCAGAGCTATCCGCGGGTCGGCGGCCAGCGGCCGGTCAAGGTCGACGTCCGCTTTCTCTCGGCGACTTCGCGCAATTTGGCCGACGAGATTGCCGCGGGACGGTTCCGCGAAGACCTGTTTTATCGGCTCAACGTAGTCCCGGTGCGGATGCCACCGCTCAAGGAGCGGCGCGAGGACATCCCAGAGCTGGTCGACCATTTCCTCGCCCGCTTCGCCGCCGACCGCCGGATTCCGCCGCCGACCCTGTCCGCCGAAGCGGCCGCCGCGCTGCAGGCGCACGACTGGCCGGGGAATGTCCGCCAGTTGCGCAATATCATCGAACGCACCTTGATCATGGCGCCGGGGAGCCGAGCCCAATGCATCGAGGTCGACCTGTTGCCGCCCGAAATCATCGACAGCCAGGGCACGGTTGGCGTATCGACCGCATCGATGGCGATCATGGGCTCGCCGCTCCGCGAGGCCCGCGAGAATTTCGAGCGCGAATATCTCAAGATCCAGATCAGGCGATTTTCGGGCAACATCTCGCGCACCGCGTCGTTCATTGGCATGGAACGCTCGGCGCTGCACCGCAAACTGAAGGCGCTCGGGCTGGGCGACAAGAGGGAAGACGACGAATAATGACTGATAAGTCTTTCTCACTGCAGGATCATTTCCTCAACGGCGTGCGTCGCGCGAAGTCACCGATGACGATCTTCCTGATGAAGGGGGTCAAGCTGCAGGGCATCGTTACCTGGTTCGATCCCTTCTCGATCCTGCTCCGCCGCGACGGGGTGAGCCAGCTGGTCTACAAGCATTCGATCTCGACGATCATGCCGGCGAATGTGCCCGTCGACCTGCTTGCCGGGCTCGATCGCGGCACACGCGAGACGCAGGCGCGTAAGGCGACCAGCTTACAGGACATCTTCCTGATCGCCGCCGAGAAGCAGCATGAACCGATGACGATCTTCCTCGTCAACGGCGTCATGCTGCAGGGCGCGGTCGCCGGCCACGACCAGTTTTCGCTGCTGCTCGAGCGCAGCGGGCAGGTCCAGCTGGTCTACAAGCACGCCATGTCGACGTTGCAGCCGAACAGTCCGCTTTATTTGTCTGGCGAGGATCCGGCGGACGAGGAGGACGCTGCCAACGACGATGACGTCGAAGATGGCGCCGAGGAAGGGGACGGCAGCTGAGCGTCTTTAAGCGTGCCGAGGGCGAAGGGGTTTCACGCGGCGAAAAGGCGCTGATCGTCTTGCCCGAACGCGCCGGCGAGCGGGTCATGCGCTCGACCGAGGCGCGGCTCAATGAAGCGGCGGGACTTGCGGCTGCGATCGGAATCGATGTCGTCGGGCGCAAGGCGTATCGGCTCCGCGCGGTCCGGCCAGCGAGCCTCTTCGGCAAGGGGCAGGTCGAGGAGATCGGGCAGCTTGCGCGCGAAGCCGATGCACATCTGATCGTGGTCGACGCGATGCTCACCCCGGTCCAGCAGAAGTCGATCGAGGAGTTGACCAAGGCCAAGGTGATCGACCGGACCGGCCTGATCCTGGAAATTTTCGGCGAACGCGCCGCGACCGCCGAGGGGCGTTTACAGGTGGAGCTCGCGCATCTCGATTACCAGGCGGGACGGCTGGTGCGCAGCTGGACCCACCTTGAGCGTCAGCGCGGTGGCTTCGGCTTTCTCGGCGGCCCGGGCGAAACCCAGATCGAGGCTGATCGCCGCCAGATCCGCGACCGTATGGCGAAGATTCGCCGCGAGTTAGAACAGGTCAAGCGGACCCGGGGGCTTCACCGCGACCGGCGCCAGCGCGCGCCGTGGCCGGTAGTCGCGCTGGTCGGTTATACCAATGCCGGCAAGTCGACGCTGTTCAACCGCATGACGAGCGCGACGGTGTTCGCGGAAGATCTGCTGTTCGCGACGCTCGACCCGACGATGCGCGAGGTGCGCATACCGGGGTTCGAAAAGGCGATATTGTCGGACACGGTCGGCTTTGTATCCGACCTGCCGACCGAACTGGTCGCGGCGTTCCGGGCAACGCTCGAGGAAGTGGCATCCGCTGATCTCATCGTCCACGTTCGCGACATTGCTCATCCCGACAGTGATGCGCAGGCGGCCGATGTAGCGACGGTGCTGGCGTCACTGGGGCTCGACGAGGAGGATTCGCCGCCGCGGCTCGAGGCATGGAACAAGCTCGACCTACTCGACGCCGGGGAGCGCGAGCATGTGCTCAACGAGGCGGCGCGGCGCGACGATGTCGTGACCTTGTCGGCGCTGAGCGGTGAGGGAGTCGAAGCACTGCGCTTCGAGATTGGCCAGCGATTGCAGCAAGGGTCGTTCATCCACCGGCTCAAGCTGTCGGCATCGGACGGAGTGCGGCTGGCGTGGCTTCATGCACGCGGCGATGTGCTAGACCAGCGCAACGAAGGGGAGATGATGCATCTCGCGGTCAAGCTGTCTGCCGATAATTGGGCCCGTTTTCAGGCGCTCTGATCAGCCTTCGCGGCCTGCCACAGAATCTCCATGTCCTCCAGGCTGAGTGAACTAAACCCAGGCGCGGTTTCGATCGCGCGGAAGCGGCGTTCGAATTTACGATTGGCTGAACGAAGGGCCTCTTCCGGGTCGATTTTGAGATGACGTGCGAGGTTGACGACGGCGAACAGCAGGTCGCCCAGCTCTTCGGCGCGGTCCGCTGGCGCGGCCTTGGCGAGCTCGGCGAGCTCCTCGTCGATCTTGGCGCGCGGACCTGACTCGTCCGGCCAGTCGAAGCCGGTTCGAGCGGCGCGTTTCTGCAGCTTGGCGGCGCGTTCGAGCGCGGGGAGAGCGAGCGCGACACCGGCCAGCGCTCAAGGCCGCCGAACGCAACGCAAGCGACGACCGGAGCGCGCTGGCCGGTGTCGCGCTCGCTCTCCCCGCGCTCGAACGCGCCGCCAAGCTGCAGAAACGCGCCGCTCGAACCGG
>JBKJMA010000166.1:0-7325 GCA_046596505.1 Sphingomicrobium sp. | reverse complement strand
GACGTCGCCCAGCATGGCATAGCTGGCGGTAACCCCGCCGGTGGTCGGGTCGGTCAGCACCACGATATACGGCAGCCCCGCGGCCTTGAGCAGTTGCAGCGCGGCAGTCGTGCGCGGCATCTGCATCAGGCTGAGAATGCCCTCCTGCATCCGCGCCCCGCCCGCAGCGGTCACCGCCACGAACGGGCACTTTTCGGCCACCGCCTTGCGGACGCCAGCCACGAAGGCGCTGCCCACCGCCATCCCCATCGAGCCGCCCATGAAGGCGAATTCCTGGACCCCGACGACGACCGGATGCCCGTCGATAGCGCCCGCCGCGGTGAACAGCACATAGGGCACCTTCGCCTCGATCGCGGCCTTGATCCCGGCGACGATCGCCGCGCCGACCGCGATCCCCATCGATCCGCCCATGAAGGCGAAATCCTGAACCCCGACGATCACGCCGCGCCCGCCGATCGTGCCGCGCGCCGAAATCAGCGCGTCGCGTTCCTCGGTCGCCGCGCGGGCGGCCTTGAGCCGGTCGACATAACGCTTGCTGTCCTTGAAGCGCAGCGGGTCTTCGCGGACTTCGGGGGTTGGCAACAAGCGGTAGTGTTCGCCGTCGAACAGCATCTCGAACCGGGCTTTGGGCCCGATCCGGTCATGATGGTCACAGCGCGGACAGACGAACAGATTGTCCTCCCACTCCTTGGTGAACACCATCGATCCGCACTTGCCGCACTTGTGCCACAGCGTGTCGCCGATCTGGCGCTTCGGCAGGAAAGGGATGCCGTTGCGCACCCGGGTGAGCCAGCTCATCGAGAAATTCCTTGCATCGCGCGGCGATACTGCGCGCGAGGGGGGATTGTCCATGTCGGGGAAGGGGGGCCTAAAGCGTCGCCTCGATTGCCCTAAGCGCCGCCACCGGGTCCGCCGCCGCCGTCACCGGTCGCCCGACAATCAGGATCGACGCCCCTGCGTCGAGCGCCGCGCGCGGGGTCATGATCCGCTTCTGGTCGACGGCGGCTGTCTCGGCGGGGCGGATGCCGGGGACGATGAAGAAGCCGGTCGGCCACGCCTTGCGCACGGCGGCGACTTCCTGGCCCGAGCAGACGATGCCGTCGAGCCCGGCGTCCTTCGCCAGCGCGGCGAGGCGCTCGACCTGCGCTTGCGGCTGTCCGGCTACTCCGATCGAGCCGAGGTCATCGCCGTCGAGGCTCGTCAGCACGGTCACCGCGACGACCTTGGTGCACGCCGGCGCGGCGGCCTTGGCGTCTTCCATCATCGCCCGCCCCCCGGCTGCGTGGACGGTGAGGATCGCGGGCTCGAACGGGCGCAGCGCCATGATCGCCTTGGCGACAGTGTTGGGGATGTCGTGGAACTTCAGGTCGAGGAACACCGGCAGCCCGAGGTGGGCGAGGTCCATCACCCCGGCGCGACCGTTGTGGCAGAAGAATTCGAGCCCGAGTTTGATCCCCCCGGCATGGGCGCGAACCTTTTGCGCCAGGGAACGCGCCGTTTCGAGGTCGGGGGTGTCGATCGCGATATAGATGCTGCGGCTCACGAGCGCGGATCGCCGGCGAATGGCGGCGGCGGAGGCGACGACGGCTGCGGGGGGCGGGCCAGTTGCTGCGACCGCTTCATCCGCCACCAGCGGATCCGCCAGCCGATCGCGGTCGGCAACAGTCCGACCAGGAACGCAATCAACAACAGCAGCGGCAGCTTGATATCGGCCTGGACATTGCCCCACAGATCGACCGTCACGTCGCTCCAGTTGCGCCCGAGGAACAACGCCGCGAGAAGCGCCACGAACAGCCAGAAGAGAAGGCGCAAGAACCGCATCGGTGTGGAGCTTTAAGCGAGGAGCATCGCCAACGCCAGTGACGGACTCGCGTCGTCGCTCCGACCGCTCACTTGGGCGCAGCCTGACGTTCCACCCGTTGAGCACATCGTCGTGCATCGCCAAGGCGGAAAGCCGGGGAGAAGAGATTGGAACGACAGCATATCATCGGGTTCGGCGTCTTCGCCGCGCTCGTCGGCGCGGTGGCCCTCGCCGCGCCTCACCACCGGGTCGACGCGAACCGCGCGGGCCAGCAAAAACTCGCGGCGGCGCATCTGAAGTTGGCCAGGCTGTCGATTTCGGCGCGGCACGACATCGACTATGCCCAGCTCGACGCACGCCTGAAGCACATGGTCACCAGGCCGACGATGGTCGGGTTGTCGGTCGGCGTGATCGAGAATGGCCGTATCACCTTCCTCGCCGGCTATGGCGAGACCACGGAGGGCTCGGGCGACGCGGTCACCCCGGAAACCGTATTTCGCTGGGCGAGTTGCTCGAAGGGGCTCGCCGCGACGATGGTCGCCAAGTTGGCCGAGCAGGGCAAGGTCAACCTCAACGCGCCAGTAGCGAACTATTCGACCAGCCTGCGCCTACCCAACGGCGGCGAATATCGCGCGACGGTGACCGACCTCCTCAGTCACCGCCTCGGCCTCTACCGCAATGCCTATGATAACAAGCTCGAGGAAGGCGAGAGCCCGTTCGTCCTGCGCTCGACCCTGGGTCAATTGAATGCGGTGTGCGCGCCAGGCACCTGCTGGGACTATCAGAACGTCGCCTATGACGCGTCGAGCGAGATGGTCGCGCGGGTGATGGGCATGCCCTATCCGCAGGCGGTCAAGCGCACCTTGTTCGACCCGATCGGCATGACCTCGGCCAGCGCCACCCGCGATGGGCTGATGGGCGCGAAGAACTGGGCTCGTCCGCATAGCGTCGGGCGGCGCGTGCTGCCGGTCACGGACGCCTATTACAAGGTCCCGGCGGCGGGCGGCATCAACAGCAATATCAAGGATTTCGCGCTGTGGATGATTGCGCAGTCCGGCGGCATGCCCGACGTGCTGTCACCCAAATTGCTCGAGACGATCCACGCGCCGTTGGTCAAGACGCCGGGCGAGGCGGGGCGGATGCGCAAGTTCGCCGAGCGCGTCCACAGCCCGTTTTACGGCATGGGCTGGCGCAGCTATGATTATGCCGGGCACCACATCGTCGGCCATCGTGGAGGGGTCAACGGCTACCGCTCGCTGATCCTGTTCGACCCCGCGCTCAAAAGCGGCGTGGTCGCGCTATGGAACAGCAACACCAGCCAGCCCGGCGGCCTCGAGTTCGAGGTGATGGACATGATCTACCACCTGCCGTTCCGTGACTGGATGGAGCTGAGCAAGTCGGGCGCTCGAGCCCCGGCAGCCGATGACGGCGACGACCAGGTGACCCCGACCGTCGCCGCTCGCGGGAGCCCCGCTTCCGCCGGTTAAGCCTGTTGCGTCAACGGAATGGCGCTGCGCTGGTCGGCGCCCTGCTCCGCACGATCACCACTCAGGAACATCAGCAGATCGTCGATCAGCCGCTCCTTGTCGGTCGCGAACAGGCCGTGCGCCGATCCATCATATTCGATAATCTGCGCGCCCGGCACCTGCTTGGCTACGACACGGCCAGTGGCGTCAATCGGCACGGTCTTGTCGGCCGTCCCGTGGATAACCAGTGTGGGCACGGTGAAGCTCTTCAAGTCGGGCCGGAAATCGGTCGTCGCAAAGGCCTTTGCCGCCGCCAGCGTTGGCCTCAACCCGGCCATCATCGTCTGGCGCCAAGAATTCATCAGCACTTCCTCGCTGACCGGCGACGACAGCGCGCCGACCCCGTAAAAGTCCTTGAAGAAGCCCGTGAAGAAATGTTCGCGGTCCTTCTTCATCCCAGCGGTCATCTCGTCGAACGTCGCCTGCGGCACGCCGTCGGGGTTATCGTCGGTCTGCGCCATATAAGGCACCACCGATGAGATCAGTACCGCCTTGGTCACCCGCTGGGTGCCATGACGCGACAGGAAGCGCGCGACTTCGCCGCCGCCCATCGAAAAGCCAACCAGCGCGACCGGCTCGGTTATCCCGGCCTCGGTGAGAATCGCGGCGACATCGTCGCTGAAGGTATCGTAGTCGTAGCCATCCCACGGCTGGTCCGACCGACCAAATCCACGGCGGTCGGGGATGATCGCGCGAAACCCATTTTCGGCGAGGCGCAGCGCGGCGTCGTCGAACGTATCGCCGGTCAGCGGCCAGCCATGCAGCAGGACGACGGGCTTACCCTTGCCCCAATCCTTATAATAGAGCCGGGTGCCGTCCTTGGCATGCGCATAGGGCATGATGGTCTCCTTGTTACAATCGGTGCGAACTAAACGCACGCGCGCCGGCCGTGTTGCTCGGCTCGTCGCGGCAGCTTGCGCGACGAGCGGAGCAACGAAATCGGAACGCCGTCCAAGGCTGGCGGGTTTTACCGGCCAGGTGCTACCGGAGTAGATCGAGCACCATGTCGGGGAAGCGGAAAGGCGCCTCGACGGCAACTTTGCACAGGCCAGGAAATCCGGCCGATATGTCGAGGTCGGGCGCTTCCGCTTACCTCGCCGAGTTTACATCATGGCTATCTTTGCGCCAGCAACTCGACGAATTTCCGATGCTATCGAGAGGCCATCCGGCCGGTCGCGGTGTCGCGGTGGTAAACGTCCTCGGACAGGGCGACCAGCCCGTTGTTAACGTGGGCGGTGAGGTAGGTGAGGTAGACCGGCATGCCCTGCGGCAGGCGCACATGGAGCTCTGGATCGGCCGACGGGGCGGTCAGCTCGGCGCCAGCCATCCACTTGCCGAGCCGCTTGGCATCCTCAAGCCGGACGCACCCATTCGACAGCGTCCGCTGTTCCTTGGCGAACAGCGCGCGATTATTGGTATCGTGAAGGTAGACGCCCTGGGGATTGCCGAAGCCGAACTTGACCACTCCCATCGAGTTGGCGGCGCCGGGCAGCTCGCGAAGCTTGACCTCCGAGGTCCCGGCGACAACGCCTTTCCAATTAACCGACTTTGCTGGCAGTATCTGCGGGTCGTCCCAATCGGCGATCACCTGATAGCCGTTCTTTGTCAGCCAACTCGTCCCTTGCTTGATCACGTGAGGCGCGATCAGCTTGCGGCCGAGGTCGCTCGGGATGTTCCAATAGGGGTTGAACGTCGCGTACCAGATGGTGCTCGCGACCATGGGAGTCTGCGCGTCGGGGCGGCCGACAACGATCTTCATGCGGTCGACGACGCGGCCGTTCTCGACCATCGACAACTGCTGGGTGGCGGCGTCGACCAGCACGAAACGGCCACTCGCGGGCAAAGCGCGGAGGCGATCGAGATTGGCCATGATTCGCGGATCGGGGAGCGATGTGCCCGACGCTTGCGCCTGCGCCCAGGCGGCATCGCGCAGTTCGGCGTAAAGCGGACTGACGGCTGCGATCGCGGCAAGGTGATCGACGAGCGAGGGCGCGCGCGCAGCCTGCTCGAGCACATAGCCCGCAGCCGGATTGCGCGGCGCGAGCCGCGGATCGAAATAGGTCATTCCCGGTGCCGGCGCGTGGAGCGCCGCGACATAGCGCAGCCATGCGACCGACATCAGCCGCTCGGCTTTGGCGGTCGCCACCGGACTGGTTGCCGAGGCCAGGGCGGCACCAATCTCGTCGGCGAGCTGCGGCCCCGAATAGAGGCCGTCGAGCGGAGCGCGGCGGAGGGTCTGAATCAGCGCCGTCGCCGCCGGTCCCGAGGCACCCTGCTTGACCCACAGCTGCATGCCGGGACGCCGGGCGTAGAAGGACTCGACCGCCGATGAGATTGCCGGATCAGTCGGCACCGAGACCGCAGTCGGCGCCACCGGCACCACAACCGAACTGGTCGCAGCGAATGCCGGGAGTGGTGCGAGAGCGATACAAGCCCCCATCCATCTGGCAAACTGAGTCGGCTTCAAAGCCGGTTCCTTTCAAGCAAAATCATAAGCTTGCGGCTCAACAGTCGGTAAGCCGCTTGGTTCAACTTTATCGACATGTCGCAACACGAGACATGAACGAACCGATACCTTTGATGCATCTGCAGGTCACAAAATAGGAATTAATTTCAAAGCCGTAAAGGCTGGCGCCTCACGTGTCGGCTCAGCCAAGGCTGACGAAGCTGTCGAGCACTCGCTTCCTGCCGGCATGCTCGAAGTCGATTTCGAGCTTGTTGCCCTCGATCGCGACGATGAGGCCGTAGCCGAACTTGGCATGAAACACGCGTTGGCCGACGGACAAGTCGGAGCGGCCCTTGTTTCCCAGGCTCACAGCAGGGCCGCGTGATTCCTTGGGAGCGGTCGATCGGTCCCGGGTTGACCGGTGGTCGGGTATCGCGATGGCGCGGATGACGCCGGGGCCTCGGCGCTCCATTCGCGAAACGTGAGCGAAGGGGTCGCTGTGTTCGCTCCACTGGGCGCGCCACAGCGACTCGCCGCCGGTCATGGTGGTTTCCTGCTCGATATGATCCTGCGGCAGTTCGGCGATAAAGCGGCTCGGGATCGAGCTGGTCCATTGGCCGTAAATGCGGCGGTTGGCGGCGTGGAGGATCGTCGCCCGGGTGCGCGCGCGGGTGATCGCGACGTAAGCGAGGCGGCGTTCCTCCTCGAGGGCAGCGAGACCGCCTTCATCGAGCGCGCGTTGCGAAGGGAAGACGCCTTCCTCCCAGCCGGCAAGGAAGATGATCGGGAATTCGAGGCCTTTGGCGGCATGGATGGTCATGATCGTGACCTTGGGCTCGCCGCGCTTGGCGTCATTGTCCATGACGAGGGAGACATGTTCGAGGAATGCGCCGAGGGTTTCATATTCCTCCATGGCGCGCGTCAGCTCAGCGAGATTTTCGAGGCGACCGGCGGCTTCCGCGCTGCGCTCAGCCTGGAGGGCAGCGGTGTAGCCACTTTCGTCGAGAATCTGGCGAGCAAGCTCAGGGTGGGAAAGCGAGCCCGCCATGGTCCTCCAACGTCCGATGTCGCCGACGAATCGCCCGAGGCTGCGGCGCGCCTGCGGGGTAAGTTCGTCGCTGTCGAGCATCTGCGCGGCGGCAAGCAGTAACGGTTGCGAGCTGGCTCGGGCAAAATGATGAATGCGCTCGACCGCCTTGTCACCGAGGCCGCGCTTGGGGACATTGATGATCCTCTCAAAGGCGAGATCATCGGCGGGCTGGGCGACGATTCGAAGGTAGGCCAGGGCGTCGCGAACCTCGGCACGCTCGTAAAAGCGGAAGCCGCCGATGATCTGGTAAGCAAGGCCGATGGCGATGAACCGTTCCTCGAGCTCGCGCGTCTGGAATTGCGCGCGGACGAGGATCGCGGTGTCGTCGAGGCTGTCGCCGCCCCGGGCGTGGCCCTCGATCTCTTCGCCGACGCGGCGCGCTTCCTCGGGGCCGTCCCACACGCCGATCACGCGGACCTTGTCGCCGCCATTGCTTGCCGTCCACAGCGTCTTGCCGAGGCG
>JBKJMA010000121.1:0-17510 GCA_046596505.1 Sphingomicrobium sp. | reverse complement strand
CCGCCCCCGCCCCCGCCCCCGCCGTCGAAGGGCGAGCGCGGCTAAGGGTAGAAACCCGGATCGAAGGGAGAGGGCCTCGCGGGTGACCGCGGGGCCCTTTTCTGTCAGGCGGCGCAGGCGGACTGAGTTTCGGCGAGCGTGCCGAGCAGCGCTTCGCGCAACGCCTGGACCTCGCCGGCGTCGAGCTTTCGGCCGCCCGCCGTGGTGACGTAGAAGACGTCCACCGCGCGCTCGCCATAAGTGGCGATATGTGCCGAATGCAGCTGGTGCCCGGCCTTGTAGATCGAGCGCGCGAGGCGGGCGAGGAGCGCCGGGCGATCCGGCGCATTGACCTCGATAACGGTCGTCCGGCTCGACGCTTGTTCGGCGATCAGCACGCGCGGAGCGACATTGAACACATTACCACGGCTGTCGCGCCCGCCTTGTGGCAGCGCGGGTGCATCGCCTTTGATCGCGTCGATGACGGATGTCACGAGCCGCGCTCGCAGTCGTTTCTCGGCATAGGCGCGACCCTGGCGATCGTGGACGAGAAGGTTGTCGAGTGCCATGCCGTCGCGAGTGGTGTGAATTCTCGCGTCGACGATGCTCGCGCCCGCCGCCGCCAGCCCCGCCGAGATGCGATAGAATAGACCCGGCGAGTCGGGAGCGAACACGCTGACCCGCGTCGCACCCGACTCGGGATCGTCCTCGGCGACGACGCTGGGCTCGCCCTTGTCGGCGGCCTCGACCTGCAGCGCATTGGCGAGCTGCCATGTGGGAGGCTCGGCCACCCAGTAACTGTCGTGAAGCCTGTTGGCATGCTTCTCGGCGAGCGTTGACTCCCACCCAAGCTTCGCCGCCAGTTCCGCCTGCCGATAAGTGACCTGTTCGCTTCGCCCGTGCTCCTTGTGACCCAACCGGAGGCGTTCCTCGGCGGCCTCGAAAATCGTTCGCAGCAGGCTGCGCTTCCAGTCGTTCCACGTCCCCGGCCCGACCGCACGGATATCGACTACGGTGAGGATGAGCAGCAACCGCAGCCGCTCGGGACTTTGCACGACCCGCACGAAGTCCTCGACCGTCTGCGGATCCGCGAGGTCGCGGCGGAAGGCGGTGTTGGACATCAGCAGGTGGTGGCGGACGAGCCATGCGACGGTCTCGGTCTCGCCCGGGTCGAGCCCGAAGCGCGGCCCGAGCTGAAGCGCTATCTCAGCGCCGAGCTCGCTGTGATCGCCGCCGCGGCCCTTGGCGATGTCGTGGAGCAGCACCGCGACATAGAGCGTCCGCCGCGACGAGATCTGCTTGAACAGCGCGGTCGAGAGCGGGTGATCCTTCGCCAGTTCACCACGCTCGATGGCCGCGAGCAGACCGATCGCGCGGATCGAATGTTCGTCGACGGTATAGTGATGATACATGTCAAACTGCATCTGAGCGACGACGCGGCCGAAGTCAGGGACGAAGCGGCCAAATACACCAGCTTCGTTCATCCAGCGCAGCACGAGGTCAGGCGCATTGCGGTCAGTCAGCACCTCGAGGAAGCTGGCATTGGCGCGGGGATCGTCGCGAACCGTGTCGGCGAGTCGGGCATCGCGCGCCGCCGCGCGCATCGCCGCGGGGTGAATCTCCAGCCGGTTCGAGGCAGCGAAAGCGAACAGGTAGAGCAGCCGCACCGGGTCCTGGGCAAAGAAATCGTCCGACGGTATCGACAACCGCCCGCGATCGAGGACGAAGCCGTCGAGTCGGGCTGGGCGGCGGCGAAGAGACGGAAGGCCGAACCGCCGTCCGCTCCGCGCGAGTTGTTCGTCGAGCTGGGCGAGGAACAGTCCGGTGAGGTCGCCGACCGTCTTGGCGTTGAGGAAATAGAATTGCATGAAGCGTTCGACGGCGCTTTTGCCGGGCCGATCCGAATAACGCATTGCCGCAGCGATCTCGCGCTGGCGGTCGAACCCGAGCCGCTCTTCCGCTCGTCCCGCCGCGAGGTGCAGGTGGCAGCGCACCGACCAGAAGAAGCGCTCGGCCCGCTCGAACCGGCGATATTCCTCGACAGTCAGCAGCCCCGCGCCGACCAGTTCGGTAGGCTGGCGCACGCCGTGGACATATTTGCCGATCCAGTAGAGCGTGTGGAGGTCGCGCAGGCCGCCCTTGCCGTCCTTGACGTTGGGCTCGACGACATAGCGGCTGTCGCCCATCCGTCTGTGGCGCTCATCGCGCTCGGCGAGCTTGGCAGCGACGAACTCGCGATTGGTACCCGCCACCACGTCGCGGCGGAAGCGAAGCGCGGTTTCGTCGGACAGTGTCTCGTCCCCCCACAAATAGCGCGCCTCGAGGAGCGACGTGCGGATGGTCATGTCGGACTTGGCGAGGGCAATCGCTTCCGTTGGCGTGCGGACCGACTGGCCGACCTTCAGTTTGAGGTCCCACAGCAAGTATAACAGCCCCTCGACGACCTGCTCGCACCACGGAGCGCGGCCGGGGGCGACGAGCATCATCAAGTCGAGATCGCTGAACGGCGCCATCTCGCCGCGGCCGGTACCGCCGAGCCCGACCAGCGCGACGCGCTCGGCGAGGGTGGGGTTGGGGTTCGGGAACAGCCTGTGAGTGACGAAGTCGAAGGCGAGGCGGACGACCTGGTCGGCGAGGAATGCATAGGCGGCGGCGTGGGCGCGGCCGCGATTCGGCTCGGCAACGATTCGGCTGGCAATTTCCGTGCGGCCGGCGGCCAGGGCCTCACGCAGGATCGAGGTCGCGCGCGGCGTGAGGTCACTTCCCTTGGGCAGCGTGGCAAGCGCATCCGCGAGGGCGCGACGGTCGATGATCGCGCGGCGACGCTCGGCAGCAAGCTCGGTCATGTTGCGCGCTCACTGACAAGCCGCTTCAGGGCATAAAGCGCGTCGAGCGCCTCGCGCGGGGTCAATGCGTCCGGGTCGAGCGCATCAAGCGCGGCATCGACCGGGTCGGGCTCGGCAGCGGCGGGCGCGGCGGCGGCGAACAGCGGCAAATCGTCGAGTCCCGCGGCAATCCCGCCGGTGGCGTCGCGACCCGCCTCGAGCTTGGCGAGGACCGACTTGGCGCGGGCGAGCACGGTCGGAGGCACGCCCGCGAGCCGGGCGACGGCGATGCCATAGCTGCGGTCGGCCGGCCCGGCGGCGACTTCGTGGAGCAGCACGAGGTCGCCCTTCCATTCGCGCGCGCGAACGTGATGGAGCGACAGAGCGTCGAGCCGGTCGGCGAGCCGCGTCAGCTCGTGATAATGCGTCGCGAACAGGGTCCGGCAGCGAACTTCGTCGTGCATCGCCTCGACCACCGCCCAGGCGATCGCCAGCCCGTCGTAGGTCGAGGTGCCGCGCCCGATCTCGTCGAGGATGACTAGGCTGTTGGGGGTCGCCTGCGCGAGGATCGCGGCGGTCTCGACCATTTCGACCATGAAGGTCGATCGGCCGCGCGCGAGGTTGTCGGCCGCGCCGACCCGGCTGAACAGTCGATCAACGATGCCGATCTTGGCTCGCGCGGCGGGGACGAAGCTCCCGGCCTGGGCGAGGAGTGCGGCCAGCGCGACCTGGCGGAGGAAAGTCGACTTGCCGCCCATGTTGGGCCCGGTGATCAGCCACAGCCGGTCGTGCGGTCCAAGCGCGACGTCGTTGGCGATGAATCTGTCGCCGTTCGCAGCGAGCGCGGCTTCAACCACCGGATGCCGGCCGGCTTCGATCTCGAGGCACGGCTGGTCGACCAGACGCGGCGCGCACCATTGCCCCTCGGCGGCGCGCTCCGCGTGACTGGCGGCGACATCGAGCCGCGCGATCGCATCGGCGGTGGCGGCGATGGCCGGTGCGGCGGCGACGGCGTGGTCGGTTAGTCCCTCGAAATGGGCGGCCTCGGCGGCGAGCGCTTGGGCGCCGGCCTCGACCACCCGGCTGGCTTCGGAATGGAGGTCGGGCGAGTTGAAGCGGACCACCCCGGCAAGCGTTTGGCGGTGGGTGAAGCCGCTGTCTGGCGCCATCAGCGCATCGCCATGCCGCGCGCCGACCTCGACGTGATAGCCGAGCACTGCATTGTGGCGTATCTTGAGCGAAACCACCCCGGTCGAATCACGGTAGCGCGCTTCGAGCCTGGCGATCGCGCGGCGGCCGTCCGACGCGGCGAGGCGCAGCATATCGAGCGCGGCGTCGTAGCATTCGGCAATGTATCCTCCTTTGGCGCTGTCAAGCGGCGGCGACGGGACCAGCGCGCTCGCCAGCCGGTCGATCAGCGCGGCGTGACCGCCAAGGTTGGGCATGGTGTGGTCGAGCAGGGCAGGGCGCTCGACTTCGCCCTCGAGCTCACGGCGCAGGGCGGCGGCGGCTGCGAGCCCGTCGCGCAGCGACGCAAGGTCGCGCGGCGAGCCCCGGCCGGCGACCAGTCGTCCCAGCGCCCGGCCAAGGTCGGGCATTGCTTTCAGCGCCTGGCGCACCCGGTCACGGCGCAGCGCATCCCGATGGAACCAGGTGACCAGCGCGAGGCGGGCTTCGATTGCCGCGCGGTCGGTCAACGGGGCCGACAGGTCGGCGGCGAGCAGCCGCTTCCCACACGCGGTGACGCAGCGGTCGAGCGTCGCGAACAGGCTCGTGCCGCCCCCTCTGCCGCCGCCCGCGCTGCGCAGTATCTCGAGCGATTCGCGGGTCGCCGGGTCGATCGCCATGTGCGCCGACCGCGCCACCCGCCGGGGCGCCGCGAGGAACGGCACCGCGTCCTTCTGGGTCGCGTCGAGGTAGGCGAGCAAGCCGCCCGCCGCCGCCAGTTCAGCCCGCCCGGGTGAGCCGAAGCCATCGAGCGTGGCGACGCCGAAACGCGCAGCCAACGCGCGCTCCCCCGACAGGCTGTCGAAGCCGCCCTTGCCGCGGGTCGACTTGAGACCGGGGATGCTTTCGTCGGCAATCGTCTCGGCGGGGGCCAGCCGCGCGAGTTCCGCCGCAAGCTCGCTTGGTTCGCACGCGATAAGCTCGAACCGGCCGGTCGAAATATCGGCTGCGGCAATGCCCCATTCGTCGCCCGCCCGCGCCACCGCCGCGAGCCAGTTCGCGGCCGCCGAATCGAGCAGCACATCCTCGGTCAGCGTGCCCGGCGTGACGAGACGGACGATCGCGCGGTCGACCAGCGCCTTGGGCCCGCGCGTCTTTCGCGCCTCGGCCGGGCTCTCGACCTGTTCGGCGATGGCGACGCGGAAACCGCCGCGGATTAGCCGGGCGAGATAGGCATCGGCCGAGTGGACCGGCACGCCGCACATCGGCACCGGCTCGCCCGCCGACTCCCCGCGCTTGGTCAGGGCAATGTCGAGGCATCCCGCTGCCGCCTTGGCGTCATCGAAGAACAACTCGAAAAAGTCGCCCATGCGATAGAATAGCAGGGCGTCGCCGGCCTCGGCCTTGAGGCGATGATATTGTACCATCATCGGGGTCTGCACCGGTGAGGTCGAGGAAGGGTCGTCGGCGCGGGCCATTAGCGACGAGGTAGCAGCCCGGCCTCGCAAAGGGGAGGGGTGACTTGTGCCGCCGCCCGCGCCTAAGGCTCGTTCATGTCGACCAGCAACATCACCTTCTCCGAAGCCGAGGCGCTCGATTTCCACTCGCGCGGGCGACCGGGCAAGATCGAGATCGTCGCCACGAAACCAATGGCCACTCAGCGCGACCTGGCGCTGGCCTATTCGCCCGGCGTTGCCGTCCCGGTACTCGCGATCGCCGAGGATCCGGGCAAAGCCTATGACTTCACCGCTAAAGGCAATCTCGTCGCGGTCATCTCCAACGGCACCGCGATCCTCGGGCTGGGCAATCTCGGCGCGCTGGCGTCGAAACCGGTGATGGAAGGCAAGGCGGTGCTGTTCAAGCGCTTCGCCGACGTCGACGCGATCGATCTCGAGCTCGACACCGAGGATGTCGATGCGTTCGTCAACGCGGTCGCGCTGATGGAGCCGAGCTTCGGGGGGATCAACCTCGAAGACATTGCCGCGCCCGACTGCTTCATCATCGAACAGCGGTTGAAGGAGCGGATGAACATCCCGGTGTTCCATGACGACCAGCATGGCACCGCGATCATCACTGCCGCTGGCCTCATCAACGCCTGCCTGCTGACGGGTCGCGAACTTAGGGACATCCGTGTCGTCGTCAACGGTGCCGGCGCGGCGGCGATCGCGTGCACCGAACTGATCAAGGCGCTGGGAGTGCGCGGCGACCATGTCATCATGTGCGATCGCAAGGGTACTATCCGTAAGGATCGGACCGATCTCGACCAGTTCAAGTCGGCCCACGCGGTCGATACCGACGCACAAAACCTCCACGAGGCGCTGGTCGGGGCCGATGTGTTCCTTGGTCTGTCGGCGGCGGGGGCGCTCAAGCCCGAGATGTTGATGAAGATGGCGCCGAGCCCGATCATCTTCGCGATGGCCAATCCCGACCCCGAAATCAGCCCGCCCGACGCCAAGGCGGCGCGGCCCGACGCAATCGTCGCCACTGGGCGCTCGGATTATCCCAATCAGGTCAACAACGTGCTCGGCTTCCCGTTCATCTTTCGCGGTGCGCTCGATGTGCGTGCGAGCGCGATCAACGACGCGATGAAGATCGCCGCCGCCAATGCCCTCGCCGAACTCGCGCGCGAGCCGGTGCCAGAGGAAGTCGCCATCGCCTATGGCGGCGCCGAGCAGCATTTCGGACCCGATTACATTATCCCGGCACCGTTCGATCCGCGCTTGATCGAGGTTATCCCGGCGGCGGTCGCACAGGCGGCGATGGACAGCGGAGTGGCGCGCAAGCCGATCGCCGACATGGTTGCCTATCGCAGCCAGCTTCGCGCGCGCCTCAACCCGACCGCGTCGGTGCTCAGCCTCGCCTTCCAGGCCGCCCAGTCGAACCCCAAGCGGGTGCTGTTCGCGGAGGGCGAGGAGCCCAACGTGCTGCGCGCCGCGATCGCGTTCAAGGAAGGCGGCTATGGCACGCCGGTGCTGGTCGGGCGCGAGAAGGTGCGCGACATGCTTGCCGAGCTTGGCGTCGATCCGGCCGGTTACGAGGTGCTCAACAGCCGCAATTCGCCGTTGGTCGGGCGTGCGGTCGACTATATCTACGCCAAGCATCAGCGCAACGGCATGCTCCGCCGCGAGATCGAGCGGATGGTCAACCAGGACCGCAACACCTTCACCGCGGCGATGCTCGCGCTCGGCGAGGGCGATGCGATGATCACCGGCACTACCCGCCCGTTCAGCCAGAGCCTGGCGCAGGTCCGCACCGTGATCGACGAGGAACAGGGTACGACCCCGTTCGGAATTACGATAATCGCCGGCAAGCGTCGGACGTTGCTGATCGCCGATACCGCAGTCAATGAACGCCCGACCGAGCAGCAGCTGGCGGCGATGGCGATCCGCTCGGCGGCGTTCGCGCGGCGGATGGGGCAGGAGCCGCGTGTCGCGTTCATTAGCTACACGACCTTCGGCAACCCGCCGGGCCGCCACATCGCCGAGCTGCGCGACGCGGTGAAATTGCTCGACACCCTCGCCACCGACTTCGAATATGAAGGCGAGATGGGGCCCGACCTCGCGCTCGATTATGAAGCGCAGCGCAAATATTACCCGTTCAGCCGGCTCACCGGACCGGCCAACATCCTGATCATGCCGGGCCTGCAGTCAGCCAACATCTCGTCGAAGCTGCTGCGTGCACTGGGCGGCGAGAATATGCTCGGGCCCTACTTGATGGGCATGGCGCTCCCGGTCCAGATCGCACCGATGACCGCAAGCTCGTCGGACCTGGTGACACTGGCGGTGCTGGCGTCGGGCTTGGCCGACACCGCAGTTCGGCCTCGATCAGGCTCTAATCATATGCTTAAAGCCGCTCCGCTGAGCTGACCGCATCGGCGTCGCGAAGGGCGGCGAGGATGGCGTGGAGGTGGGCCAGGTCGTGGACCTCCAAGTCGATGTGGAAGGTGTGGAAGCTGCCGTCGCGGTGGACCAACGCCAAGTTGACGATGTTCGCCCCTTTCGCCCCGAAAACCCCGGCCATCGTCCCCAACGCTCCGGCGACGTCGCGCAAGATGACCGACAACCGAGCGGTTCCGCCGTCCGATCCGTCGCCCCAGGCGAGGTCGAGCCAGTCGGCGTCGGTGCCATTGGCGAGCGTGTCGCAGCCGATCGCGTGAACCTCGATGCTTTCATCCTCGCGGCGCAGACCGACGATGCGATCGCCGGGCACCGGGTGGCAGCATGGGGCGAGCGTGTAGGCGACTCCCGCCGTGAGCCCCTTGATCGAGATGGCGGTGCGCTGTGACGGCGGGCGCGGGGCGATGTCGCCGCCGGCCGCGCCGGGCATTAGCGCTTCAATCAGCGCATCATCGTCGACCCGCCGCTTGGCGATCGCGATCATCAGCGCGTCAGCGTCCTCGACTTTGAGCTTCTTGATGGCGCGGGCCAGTGCTTCCTTCGCCAGCGGCGCGGGCAGCCGCTCGACGATCTCCTCGTAAATCTTGCGGCCGAGCAGGACGGTTTCGTCGCGCTCCTTGTGGCGGACGAAACGACGGATGCCGGCGCGTGCCTTGCCGGTCGCAACGAAGCGCAGCCATGATGGCTGGGGGTGCTGACCCTTGGAGACGAGGATTTCGACCTGGTCACCATTGTCGAGCAGGGTGCGCAGCGGCACTACCCGACTATTGACCTTGGCGCCTACTGTCTGGTCGCCAAGGTCGGTGTGGACCGCGTAAGCGAAATCGACCGGGGTCGCGCCCTTGGGCAGCTGGATAAGTTCACCCTTGGGGGTAAAGGCGAAGATGCGATCCTGGTACATCGCCATACGAGTATGTTCGAGCAGCTCCTCGGGGCTCTCGGCATGGTCGAGAATTTCGACGAGATCGGAAATCCACGGCACCTTGACCTCGGTGGCGGGCTTGCCCTCCTTGTAGGCCCAGTGGGCGGCAAGGCCTCGCTCGGCCTGGAGGTGCATCTCGCGGGTGCGCAGTTGGATCTCGATGCGCATCTTCGAATCGTGGATGACCGACGTGTGCAGCGAGCGGTAGCCGTTGCGCTTGGGGGTCGAGATAAAGTCCTTGAACCGCCCCGGGACCATCGGCCAGCGCTGGTGGATGAGGCCGAGCGCGCGATAAACATCTTCGGCCTGCTCGACGATCACGCGGAAGGCCATGACGTCGGACAATTGCTCGAAGCTGATGTGCCGCTCGGCCATCTTCTTCCAGATCGAATAGGGGTGTTTTTCGCGCCCCATGACGTCAGCCTCGAGCCCATGGTCGGCGAGGTGCAGCTGTAATCCCAGGCCGATGCGGCTGACGAGGTCGCCCCCGACCGCGTGGAGTTGGCCGAGACGCCGCATGATCGAGGCGTAGGCGTCGGGTTCAAGCTGCCTGAACGCGAGCGTCTGCATCTCGTTCATGATTTCGTACATGCCGATCCGCTCGGCCAGCGGGGCATAGATATCCATCGTCTCGCGGGCGATGCGGCGTCGCTTGTCCTCCGACGGGACGTGGTGGAGCGTGCGCATATTGTGTAGCCGGTCGGCGAGCTTGACCAGCAGCACGCGAATGTCGTCGCTCAGCGCGAGAAGGAACTTGCGCAAATTCTCGGCGGCGCGCTCATTCTCCGGCTGCGCTTCGATCTTGCTGAGCTTGGTCACGCCGTCGACCAGCCGCGCGACCGAGGGGCCGAATAGTTTTTCGATCTGCTCGTGGGTCGCGACGGTGTCCTCGATCGTGTCGTGGAGGATCGCGGTTACAATCGTCTCGTCGTCGAGCTTGAGGTCGGTGAGGATGCCCGCAACTTCGATCGGGTGACTGAAATAGGGGTCGCCCGAGGCGCGCATCTGGCTGCCGTGCGCCTTCATCGAAAAGACATAGGCGCGGTTCAGCAACGCCTCGTCGGCGTCCGGGTCATAAGCTTTGACCTTCTCGACAAGTTCATACTGGCGGAGCACGGCGGCAGTGTGGCGGTTTGCCCCCCCATGTTGCAAGCGCGAAAGAGCCGGTTACGGAGCTGATCCGCCCGCAACTTCATTCTGCAACTGTTATTGTAACAAATTCTGTGATCTACTCATCGGCCGAAAGGAGCTTGAACCGCGCGTGACTCACCGTATTTCCGACATCGCCGCGTTCAAGGCTGCTGCGTTGAGCTGCCCGTTGCCACCGGCGGTGGAACTCATCGGCGAAAAATGGGCTTTCCTCATCTTACGTGGTTCACTCAACGGGCTCGTCTACTTCGAAGAATTCCAGGCGGGTCTCGGCATCGCGCGAAATATCCTGTCCGACCGACTGGGCAAGCTCGTCGGCGGCGGGGTTCTTGGCCGGACTCCCGACCCCGATGACCGTCGCAAGGTTATCTATTCGCTGACCGCGAAGGGGGAGGCCCTGCTGCCTGTCGTCCTGGCGCTCAGGCAGTGGGGCGAGGATTGGGGGCATGGGCGGCAGGAGCGTTTGCTTGTCGACCAACATAGCGGTCAGCCGGTCCAGCGGATCTGTGTACTTGGACGAGATGGCCGCGAATTGTCAGTCCGTGATCTGAAATGGGTCAGCCGCGCCGAAGCCGATGCGGCGCGCGGGGTGGCCAGCTCTGCAGCCAACGCTTGACGCAATGAGGTAGGCCATGACCGGCACCGCCCTTCACTACGTCATTCATAAAAGGCTGTGCTCGACGATCGCTGAATGGCCGGCATTCGGCGATTACTCGTAATCGCCGCCCGATGGGCTCGGACGCGGCGGAGCGGCGGCGGTGAGACGCAGCGCCTCGGCCGAGTCGGCCAGGCTCGCCAACTCGTCGGTCTCGTCTTCCTCGTCGACGCGCAAGCGCTGCAGGCTCGACACGATCGCTTCCTCGAGATGCTTCGGCTTGACCGTCGCTTCGGCGATTTCGCGTAGCGCCACGACCGGGTTCTTGTCGCGATCGCGATCGATGGTCAGGTCGGCCCCGCCCGAGATCTGGCGCGCGCGCTGCGCGGCCATCAGCACTAGGTCGAACCGGTTGGGAATCTTGTCGACGCAATCTTCGACGGTAACGCGCGCCATGGGTCGCCTCGCGGGTGAAGTGGATTCGGCAATGCCGGAAAGCGAAGGCAACTAGGGAGGGGGCGCCGCAAAGTCAACGAAAAGGGTCCGCTTGCCTTGGCGGGCGAGCCGCTCCACACAACGATGCCATGGCCGGCCCGACCGCAAGCGACCGCACCGTCACGATCAACGGCAATCAGCTGACCCTGCTGACCGAAGGGCCGCAGCGGCTGGCTGCGCTGCTCGGGCTTATCGATGCTGCGAAGAAAAGCCTGCGCTTGCTTTACTATATCTACACCGCCGACCGGTCGGGCGAGCAGGTCCGCGATGCGCTGATCCGCGCGGTCGATCGCGGAGTTGATGTTGCACTCCTGATCGACGGGTTCGGCAGCGGCAAGACGCCCGAAAACTATTTTCAGGACCTGCATGCGAAGGGCGCGCGCTT
Source organism: Sphingomicrobium sp. (assembly GCA_046596505.1). Taxonomy (GTDB): domain Bacteria; phylum Pseudomonadota; class Alphaproteobacteria; order Sphingomonadales; family Sphingomonadaceae; genus Sphingomicrobium. The sequence continues at coordinate 6,097 of JBKJMA010000121.1, read as the reverse complement.
CTGCCGCTTTAATCCAGCCTATGGTCGCCGTTACCTTTTACGCAATCACCAGAAACTGGCGCTTGCCGATTGCGAGACCGACAATTGCCGCGTCCTGATCGGCGGGTTCAATGTCGAAGACAGCTATTTCGGCACCGGCGAAGAAGGCGCGTGGCGCGACATCGGTTTAATCGTCGAAGGACCCGTCGCGCGACGCCTTGGACCATATTACGACGCGCTGATGGGTTGGGCGCAGCACAAAGGCGCGCGGTTGAAAGCGTTGAGAGCCGTGATTCGTCATTTCTCCGAAGGCGATGGTAAGTTGCAATGGCAGTTCGGCGGTCCGATGCAGCGCAAGTCGCCATGGACCCTCGCCACGGTTCGTGACCTCGCCCATGCCAAAAACCTCGACATGATCGCGGCCTATTTCGCGCCCATGGCAAGCATGCTCAGCCGCATCGCTAGGGTTGCAAGCACCGGTGGCCGGGTGCGAGTGATCACCGCGAGCAAGTCGGACAATCGCGCAACGATCGACGCGGCGCGCTTCACTTATTCACGGCTGCTGCGGCGGCGAGTCGAGATGTTTGAATATCTGCCGACCAAACTTCATTCAAAGCTGCTGATCATGGACGACGTGGTTCACATCGGCTCTTCGAACTTCGATATTCGCAGCCTCTATCTCAACATGGAAATGATGCTGCGCGTCGACGATCCCGACTTCGCGATGATGATGCGCGGCTATTTCGAACACGAGATCGGCGATTCGATCGCGGTCACGTCGAAGGTTCACAAAGACCGCGGCAACTGGTTTGAGCGGATCCGCTGGTGGATCGGGTTTTTCCTCGTGAACTCGCTCGATTTCACCGTGACGCGCCGACTTGTGCGCCGCGAGAGCTGATCCCTATTTCTCGTCGCGCCATGCCCAGAACAGCGTAGCCGGGGGGATATTGCGCCATTCGAACCCGCGCTCGATGCGTTCGAAAAACGGCACGATGAAATCGCGCGCTTTCGCGGTGATTTGGTAAACCAGGAATGCGCCGCCGGGGCGGACGACGCGCGACGTCGCCGAGCCGATCGCTTCGCCGACACCCGCCGGCAGAGTCGAGAAGGGCAGTCCGGACAGGATAAAATCGGCTTTCTCGAAGCCGTGGGCTGCAATGATCTTTTCGACATCGGCGGCCGATCCGGTTACCGCGATTAGCCGATCGTCGTCGATCTCGCCCTTCAGGTAAGCGGTGAAGTCCGGGTTGGTATCAATCGTGATCAGCGTCGCGTCGGCGCCAAGGCGATCGAGCACGGGGCGGGTGAACGTGCCGACGCCCGGCCCATATTCGACGAACAGCTTCGTCGCCGTCCAATCGACCCGACCGAGCATCTTGTCGATCAGCCAGCCGCTCGACGGAATGATCGACCCAACCATCCGCGGATGCTTGAGGAACCCCTTGAGGAATTGGAGCTTCGGCGACCTCCGGTGCTTCCCGGCGATACGGCGCTGACCCTTAAGCGTACGAGCGGACGACAGGTTCATGGTAGCTCCGAGATTGCGGAAAGGTTGGTGCGTTCGCAAATGCGGCGCCGGTTGGCAAGGTCCCACGCCGCTTTGCGCTTCGGTCCGTCGCGGCTTAGGGGCAGGTCATGCGCAGCGCTCGCTCATCACCGGTCTTGCCGACCCCGGTCGGCACGACCGCATTGCGCAATGTCCAGTTTTTGTTGTTGTTCGCGGCGATGCTGGTCGCGGCGGCGGGCAATACCGCGCTCCAGTCCGTCATGCCGGCGATGGGGCGCGAGATCGGGCTGGCCGATTTTTGGGTAGCGGTGGCTTATACTTGGTCGGCGATTTTGTGGGTGCTGTTCGCCGGATACTGGGCGGAGAAAAGCGATCGCCACGGGCGCAAACGCCTGATGCTGATGGGGGTCGGGGGTTTCATCGTCTCGATGACGCTGTGTGGCTTCGTCCTGCGTGCGGGACTGTCGCGGATGCTGTCGCCGGTGACCACGTTCGTGCTGTTTGGACTTGCCAGAGCGATCTACGGTTCGCTCGGCTGCGCGACACCAAGCGCCACGCAGGCCTATCTCGCCGCGCGGACCCGCCGCTCGGGCCGCGTCGCCGCGCTGTCGTCGCTGTCCTCGTCGTTCGGTCTGGGCACGATTCTCGGGCCGGCGCTGGCGCCACTGTTCGTGCTGCCGTTCGTCGGCCTGCCCGGCCCGCTGTTCGCCTTCGCACTGATTGCGGCGCTGGTGTTCGTCGCGATCTGGCGCTGGCTGCCCGACGACAGCGGCGACCTTCGCATCAAGGGGCTTCGCGAGGGGCGCGGCGCGGCGATGAGCTATCCATCGATGGCCTCCGCGACGACCGGGGCGAGTGTCGTCGCCGCCACCGCGCCGCGCTCGGCCCGCGTCCGCTGGCGTGACCCGCGCATCAAGCAGTGGATGATCGCCGGGATCGTCTCCGGGCACGCCCAGGCGGCGACGCTTATTGCGCTGGGCTTTTTCGTTATCGACCGGCTGGGCCTCCCGCCGAGCGGATCGGAAATGCCGATCTCGATCGTGATGATGGCCGGCGCCTCGGCGACGTTGGCGGCGCAGTGGGGACTGATCCCGCGACTTTCACTCAGCCCGCGCACCCTGATCATTGCCGGCTCGATCATCGCCGCGCTCGGCTGCGGCGCGACGATCGCCGCGGATAATCTTTACGGCCTCGTCATCGGCTTCGCTCTGTCGAGCCTCGGCTTCGGTTTCACCCGGCCCGGGTTCACAGCGGGCGCCAGTCTCGCCGTCCCGACCGCCGAGCAGGGCGGCGTCGCGGGCGCGATCACTGCCGCCAATGGTATCAGCTATGTCGCCGCGCCGTCGATCGGCATGGCACTTTACGGGATCAACACCGCACTGCCATTCGCCGCCGCGGCGATCCTACTCGCCGGTCTTGCCTTTTGGGGTCACGCCCGGCTCGCTCGCTGAACCCGGCAGCGGTCCCTTGCCGCCGCGAGATCGCAGCATACCGGGAAGCACGAACCCGATCCCGCCGAGCGGCTTCACCGCGTCCGATTTGAGCGTGTTCTGGATCTGCTCATAGTCAGCGAGCATTTCGTCGGTCACCGACGCGCGCGTCTCGGTCAGCGCCGCTTCGAAATCGGCCATCGTCACCTCGCTCGAATCGAGCCCGCGGCGAAGCGCCGCAAGACCCGCGCGGCGGGTCAGATCCTCGAGGTCGGCGCCGGTAAAGCGCTCGGACCGTTCGGCCAGCGATTCGAGGTCGACGTCCTTGGCGATTGGCATCCCCGCAGTGTGAATCGCCAGAATCCGGCGGCGACCGGCGACGTCCGGAACGCCGACATAGATCAGCTCGTCGAACCGCCCTGGACGAAGCAACGCGGGGTCGATCAGGTTCGGCCGATTGGTCGCGCCGATCACGACGACATTGTTGAGCTCCTCCAGACCGTCCATCTCGGCCAGGATCGTATTGACCACCCGCTCGGTAACCTGTGGCTCACCCATCCCGGCACCCCGCGCGGGGACCAGCGAATCGAGTTCGTCGATGAAGATTACCGTTGGCGCGACCTGCCGCGCACGAGCGAACAAGCGGGCAATCTGCTGTTCGCTTTCGCCATACCATTTCGACAGCAGGTCAGACGATTTGACCGAGATGAAATTGGCCTGGCTCTCGCGCGCCGTCGCCTTGGCGAGCAACGTCTTGCCCGTGCCCGGCGGACCGTAAAGCAGGAAGCCCTTGGCTGGCCTGATCCCAAGCCGCTTGAACGCCTCGGGATGCTTCAACGGCAGTTCGATCCCCTCGCGCAACTTGTCGCGCGATGCGTCGAGCCCGCCGACATCTTCCCAGCGCAGCGTCGGCACCTGGACCATCACTTCACGCATCGCCGAAGGCGACACCCGCTTCAGCGCATTCTCGAAATCGGCGGCGTCGACCGATAGCGAATCGAGGATTTCGGGCGGAATGCTCGCTTCCTCGAGGTTGATTCGCGGCAGGATGCGGCGAACTGCTTCGAGCGCGGCTTCGCGGGTCAGCGCGGCGAGGTCGGCGCCGACGAAGCCGTAGGTGCGCTTCGCCAGTTCATCGAGGTCGATGTCCGGCGCGAGCGGCATGCCGCGCGTGTGGATGCCAAGGATCTCGCGGCGGCCGGGTTCGTCGGGAACGCCGACAACGATCTCGCGATCGAAGCGGCCGGGACGGCGGAGCGCCTCGTCGATTGCCTCGGGTCGATTGGTGGCGGCGATCACAACCAGGTTCTGGCGCGGCTCGATCCCATCCATCAGCGACAGCAATTGCGCGACAAGCCTCTTTTCGGCCTCGCCCGACACCTGCCCGCGCTTGGGCGCGATCGAGTCGATTTCGTCGATGAAAATGATCGACGGCGCCGATTGCGCGGCCTGCTCGAACAGATCGCGGAGTTTCTTCTCGCTCTCGCCATAGGCCGAGCCCATGATTTCGGGGCCGGCGATATGGAAGAACTGCGCCTCGCTCTCGTTGGCGACAGCGCGCGCCAGCCGCGTCTTGCCGGTGCCGGGCGGACCGTGGAGGAGGACCCCCTTCGGTGGGTCGACGCCGAGCCGTTGGAACAGCTCGGGGTGGCGCAGCGGCAATTCGATCATCTCGCGCAACGCGTCGATTGTGCCCTTCATTCCGCCCAGATCGTCATAGGTGACGTCGGCGCGGCGCTCACCGTCCTTCTTCGTGAATTCGGGGAGCAGTTCGACCACCGTCGAAGCCTCGATATGGACGATCCCGCGCGGCACCGTCGTCACGACCCGCAGCCGCACTTCCTGCAGCGCGAAGGCCGGGGCGTTGAGCAACTGGCGCACATGTTCGGGCATGTCGGCATTGACCCGCTGGTGGCCCGCGGTGGCGACGGTATCGCCCTCGGTCAGCGGTCGCCCTTCGAAGCTGCGCTTCAACGCCTCGGCCGATCCGGTGAGCCGCACCTGCTCGGCGGCGGGAGCGAACACCACGCGTGTTGCAGCTTTCGACTCGACCTTGCGCACCTCGACATAATCGCCTGAGCCAACTTCGGCGTTGGCGCGCTGCAGCCCGTCCAGGCGAATGATCTCGAGCCCCTCATCGTCGCCATAGGGACGGATCGCGCGCGCGGCAGTCGACCGCTTGCCAACAATCTCGATGACGTCACCCTCGGCCAGCCCCAGCTGCTGCATCCATTTCGCGGGCAGCCGCGCGACCCCGCGGCCGCTGTCGGCCGGGGGCAGGTTGGCCACCTGCAGGCGGCGGGCCTGCGTGTCGACATCAGCCATTGTCTTCTCCAGCTCTTCAGATTGAAAACAGTTCGCGGGTGGGGAACGACGCCAGCTCCGGAAGGGTCCAATGTAGGCCAAGCTCGCTGGGGATAAAGGGGCGGCGGTTTTCCTGTCCCGCGCGGCCTGCGCTGCTATGCTACCGCGATGACCGACATGTCGATCCGGGACCGCCGCGCCGGCCAACTGCTGATCGCCAGCGCCGGGCTGGCGCTGCTGATCGCCAACTCGCCGTGGGCGGGCGGGTGGGACGCGCTGCTCCACGCGCATGTCGGACCAGCGGTGCCTCGCCTTGGCCAACTCTCGCTGCATGGCGCGGTGGCCGATGGTGCGATGGCGCTGTTCTTCCTGCTCGTCGGGCTCGAGGTAAAGCGCGAGTGGCTCGAGGGACGTCTTGCGACCCCAGCCGCGCGACGGCTGCCGATCGTCGCGGCGGTGGCCGGAATGGGAGTGCCCGCGCTGGTCTATCTCGCCGTGACAGGCGGCGCGGCGACCCTGCGCAGCGGCTGGGCGATCCCGGCGGCGACTGACATCGCGTTCGCAGTCGGTATTCTTGCCTTGCTAGGCCCGCGCGCGCCGCCGTCGCTCAAGCTCTTGCTAGTCACCATCGCGATCGTCGACGACATCGGCGCGGTTATCATCATCGCAGCGGCCTACACGCGCGGGCTCGACGTGCTGGCGCTCGGCGCGGCGCTGGGCATCGTCGGCGTCATGGTGGGGATGAATTGCTTCGGCGTGCGCCGGCTCGCCCCTTATCTCATCGGCTTCGCATTGCTCTGGCTGGCGATGCTGGCCAGCGGAGTGCACGCAACCGTCGCCGGCGTCGTTGCCGCGCTGACCATTCCGCTGCGCGCGC
>JBKJMA010000099.1:0-3823 GCA_046596505.1 Sphingomicrobium sp. | reverse complement strand
TCACCGCCTCGAAGAACGCACGCGCCTCGTCGGTCAGAAACGCATCAATATCCGGCGCGCTGTCCGCCGCCGCTCGATCGCGCGGGTCCTTGCTATCGAGGATGCGCATCGGGTTCTTGGCGAGCCGGGTCAGGCTGTCTTCGGACAAATCCCCGCGATGCGCCTCGAAATGCGCGACTAGCGCGGTGCGCCACGCTTCGCGCGTCTCGGCGTCGCCGAGCGTGTTGAGCTGGAGCGTGACGCCCTCGATTCCCAATTCACGCAGCAACTGATCCGCCATCACCAGCAGTTCGACATCGGCGGCGGGTTCGGGCGCGCCGATCACCTCGGCGTCGATCTGGTGGAACTGGCGGAACCGCCCCTTCTGCGGCCGCTCGTAGCGGAACGCGGGCCCATGCGTCGCGACCTTCAACGGCGCGAACCGCTGCCAGCCCTCCGACAGATAGGCCCGGCAGATCCCCGCGGTGAACTCGGGCCGAAGCGTGATCGAATCACCTGATCGATCCTCGAACGAATACATTTCCTTCGAGACGACGTCGGTCGTCTCGCCCATCGTCCGCGCGAACACCGCGGTCGGCTCGATCACCGGCATCTCGACGCGCTTGAATCCGTACAGCCGCCGCACACGGTCGAAGGTCGCGACGACATGCGCGAAGCGGTCGGCCTCCTCGCCGATCAGGCTCTGCGTTCCGCGGACGGGTTGGGGGGTCTGTGTCATTGGTCGAAGGCCACTAGCGGGCGTGCGCGGCGCTGGCTAGTTAGCCCCAATGTCCAGCGTCACCTCGCGCGCCCTCGCGCTCTCCGCCCTCCTCCTGTCCACCAGCGCACTCGCCGCCAACAGCAAGCCGCAGCCGGTGCCTATCGCCGATACGATCCCCGCAGCGCGGGACATCGCCTTCCCCGGCACAATCCACCTCGACGTCACCGCGACCGACTTCGACCGCGGGGTCATCGAAGTGCGCGAGACGATCCCGGCGACGCCCGGCCCGCTCGTCCTGCTCGCTCCCAAATGGCTTCCGGGAAATCACAATGCCAGCGGGCAGATCGACAAGCTCGCCGGCTTCATCTTCACCGCCAACGGCCAGCCGCTACGCTGGGTCCGCGACAAGGTCGACGTGTTCGCCTTCCACCTCGACGTTCCTGCCGGCGCGACCAGCGTCGAGGCGCGCTTCCAGTTTCTCTCGCCCACCGCCGAAGACCAGGGGCGGATCGTCGTCACGCGCGAAATGTCGAACATCCAATGGGACGCGGTTTCGCTCCATCCTGCGGGCACCTTCGTGCGGAACATCCCCGTCATCGCCAGCTTGACCATCCCCGCCGGGTGGAAGGCGGCGACCGCGCTCCGCCCAACCGCGACCACGCCCGGGAACCGCATCACCTTTGGCGAGGTCGCTTACGACACGCTGATCGACTCGCCGGTGTTCGCGGGCAAATATTTCCGCGCCGACGATCTAGGCCACGGCATCACCCTCAACACCATCGCCGATGCGCCCAAGGAACTGGCCGTCCCCGCCGCCGTCCTCGCCAAGCACCGCGCGTTGGCCGATCAGGCGGTCAAGCTGTTCGGCGCGCGCCATTTCGACCATTACGACTTCCTCCATGCGATCACCGACCGCATGGGCGGAATCGGGCTCGAGCATCACAGGAGCTCGGAGAATCAGAACGACCCGGGCTATTTCATCGACTGGGACGCGAGCGTCTCCGACCATAACCTCCTGCCGCACGAATTCACCCACAGCTGGAACGGCAAGTTCCGCCGCGGCGCAGATTTGTGGACCCCCGACTATCGCACCCCGATGCAGGACAGCCTGCTGTGGGTTTACGAAGGCCAGACGCAATTCTGGGGGACCGTGCTCGAGGTGCGCTCGGGAATGTCGACCAAGCAACAGGTGCTCGACAAGATCGCGCTCGCTGCGGCCAATCTCGACAACCAGCCGGGGCGGCGCTGGCGGCCACTCGGCGACACGACGAACGACGAAATCATTTCCGATCGCCGCCCCGAGCCGTGGAACAGCTATCAGCGCGCCATCGACTATTACCAGGAAGGGCTGCTGATCTGGACCGAAGCGGATATGATCATCCGCGAGAAGAGCGGCGGCAAGCGCTCCATGGACGATTTCGCCCACGCCTTCTTCGGCATCAACGACGGTGACTGGGGCGAGGTGACTTACACCTATGACGATGTCGTGCGCACGCTCAACCAAGTGCAACCCTATGACTGGGCCGGGTTCCTCAAGGCGCGAGTCGATGACGTCGCCCCGACCGCGCCGCTCGCCGGCTTCACCAACTCGGGCTATCGGCTGACCTATGGCGACAAGCCGACCGATACGGCCAAGGCAGTGTTCAAGTCGCGCAAGGTCGCCGACTTCAGCTATTCGCTTGGCTTCCAGGTCGGCAAGGAGGCCAAGCTAGCGGACGTTCGCTGGGGCTCCCCCGCGTTCCAGGCGGGGCTGGTCAACGGCGCTCAGGTTATTGCGGTCGATGGCCACACTTACAGCGACGAGCTGTTGGCGGACGCGGTCACCGCGGCGAAAGGCGGAGCCTCGCCGATCATTCTCACCGTCAAGCGCGGCGATGAGGTCAGGAGCTTTTCGCTGCCGTACCACGACGGACTGCGCTACCCGCGCTTCATCAAGGTCGGGACGGGCGACGGTGCGCTCGACAAGCTGCTCGCCCCGCGCTGAACGCTTGCCCCGACCGTTCAAGCGGCTAGAGCGCGCGATATGAACATCGACCTCATCCCCGCCGGCGACAATCCGCCGCACAGCATCAACGTGCTCATCGAAGTGCCAATCGGTGGAGAACCGGTGAAGTATGAGCTCGACAAGAAGTCGGGCGCGATCTTCGTCGATCGCATCCTCCACACGCCGATGCGCTATCCGGCGAACTATGGCTTCGTGCCCCAAACGCTGGGTGGTGACGGCGACCCGATCGACTGCCTGGTGATGAACCGCTGGGCGCTGATGCCGGGGAGCGTGATTCGTTGCCGGCCGATCGCGGTGTTGTTTCTCGAGGATGAGGCCGGCGGCGACGAGAAACTGCTGGCCGTGCCAGAAACCAAGACGACCCCATATTATTCGAACGTGACGGAGGGGACCGACCTGCCGTCGATCGTTCTTCAGCAAATCGAGCATTTTTTCACCCACTATAAGGATCTGGAGCCCGAAAAGTGGGTGCGGATCGGGACGTGGGGAAATTGCGCCGCCGCGAAAAAGATTATCGTCGAGGCGCTCGAACGCGAGCAGGCGACAAAGAGCGTGAAGGCCTAGCTTCCCGGCGTAGGAGGCAGTCGTTGACGAAAGCGGCTCGGCAGGAACAGCTTGCGCACCGAGATGCTGATCGTCCGGCCGATCGGATCGAGCAAATCCGCCTGGTAACCGAGCGGGACCAGGCCAAACCGGTCGCGCACCTTCTGGCGCTCGTTGAGCAGGTTAGTCGTCTCCAGCCTTAGTGACAGCCCCCGCAGCCACGGCCGCTTGACGACCAGCGATAGCTTCTCACCGAGGTTGGCGAACAGCCGCAGGTCGAAGGTCGCGAGCGGAGCGAAGCCGAGGTCGCCGCTGGTCCCGCCCGTCACTCGGGTGGCGCTGCGATAATTGGCGGTCAGCCGCACGCCGAGCCCGTTGTTGAAATAACCTCCCTGGGCCTCGACGACATGGCGCGACCGGCCGCCGCTGCCTGCCGCATCGCCCTGAAGAAAATCGAGCGGGGCAATCCCGGGCCGGATGATCGCCCGGTCGACCAGCGTGATGGTGTCGGTCAGGGATAGCTGGATTCGCCCGCGCTGATTGCCGCCAAACAGGCCGCCGCCACTGCCGCGTCC
>JBKJMA010000075.1:0-11703 GCA_046596505.1 Sphingomicrobium sp. | reverse complement strand
TCGTCGGGCTGCTGGTGACCGGCATCGTCAGCGGCAGCGACGCGGCCCGACAGGGCGGGGTCGCGGGACGATCGATGTTGTGGTTCGTTTCGATCCTGACCGGCTCGGCGCTGTTCGGCGCGCTGGTCATGCCGGCGCTGCTCGGGCTATTCCCGTTGCCCGAGGCCGCGGCGGCTGCGCTGCGCGCCGGGCTGGCCGAGGTCGATACCAATGCCACCGCCGCCGCGGTTCCGGGGTTCGCCGACTTCGTTCGCTCGATCATCCCGGCCAACATCGTCAAGGCGGCTGCGGAGGGATCCATCCTCCAGCTGGTCGTGTTCACCGCGTTGTTCGCCTTCGCCATCACCCGCCTGCCCGACGAAAAACGACGCCCGCTGGCAAGCTTCTTTGAAGCGCTGGCCGAGGCGATGCTGGTGATCATCGGCTGGGTGCTGTGGCTGGCGCCGGTCGGGGTGTTCGCGTTGGCTTTCGCGGTCGGCGCGGGGGCGGGCGGCGCGGCGTTCGGGGCGGTACTTCATTATGTGCTGCTCGTCTCGAGCCTCGGCGTCGCGATCCTGCTCGCCGCCTATGGCGTGGCAATCGTTGCCGCTAAATGGTCGCCCGGAGCTTTCGCGCGAGCCATGATCGCGCCGCAGGCGGTCGCCATCTCGACCCAGTCGAGCCTCGCCTCGTTGCCGGCGATGCTCGGCGCGGCGAAAGAGCTGGGGCTCGAAGAGAAGAGCGCCGACGTCACGCTGCCGCTTGCGGTCGCGCTGTTTCGTGCCACTGGCCCGGCGATGAACATCGGGGTGGCGATCTATGTCGCGCACTGGCTCGGCATCGGCCTCACCCCACTGGCGCTGGCGGCAGGCGTCGCGGTGGCGGCGACAACGACCTTCGGGACGGTCAGCCTGCCTGGCCAGTTGAGCTTCGTTACCTCGGTCGCGCCGATCGCGCTGGCGATGGGCGTACCGATCGCGCCCCTGGCGATCCTGATCGCGGTGGAGACGATCCCCGACATCTTTCGCACGCTGGGCAATGTGACGATGGATGTGGCCGTGACGGGAGCGGTCGCGCGGCGGCGGGCACCGTTGGCCGGTTCTGCACGACTGCCGGTCGATACGGACCACCCTTCGTCGACCAACTAGGCGTGTTGGTATAACAATACACCAACACAGCAAATCATTGGCGTAATACCGTCTTCGAGGGCAGTCAGGCATCCCGCCGACCCGCCCGCAGGAGACGTTGCCATGATGATGTTGTTCGCTCTCGCCGCCGCCGCGGCGACCGCCCCGTCCGCGCCGGGCTTCCAGCGCATCGAAGTGTCGTACGCCGACCTCGATCTTAGCCGTACCTCCGAACGGATCACCCTCGACCAGCGCCTGCATCAGGCGGCCGAGCGCATCTGCGATCCGCAGGTGGCGACGTCGATGAACGACGCCTATGACATCGACGGCTGTGTCGCCGAAATTCTCGCCCAAACCGCTCCGGCTCGACTGAAGGCGGTCGCGGCTGCTGTTTCGCGGCGAGAAGCCCGCGCCGATTGATCGTTCCAACGCCGTTCGTCGATCGGGTATCCGCCGTCGCCAGAGAGCACCATAGAAGTGCGCTGGCCGCGGCGAGACTGACGCTCAGCGGCCGGCCATTTCCCGGACGGCGTCGGAGTAAAGCCGGCCAACCGGCTGTTCGCTATTGTCGGACAGGCGCGCGATCCAGCGGCCCGAGGGATTGCGCGAGAAGCCGGCGATGAAGGAGCGACGGACGATCGCCGAGCGGTGCAGGCGGATGAAGGTCGCCGGGTCGAGCCCGTCCTCGAGCGCGTTCATCGAATGGTGGATCAGCCAGCTGCGCGCCCCGACATGCAACCGCATATAGTCGCGTTCGGCCGACACGCGGTCGATGTCGCGGGTCGCGATGCGCACCAGTCCCGACAGGTCTGACGCCCAGAATTCCTCGAGATAGCGCGACGCGAGACTGCTTGGCTGCTCGCCGCGGGTGCGCAAATAGGCGCGGGCACGGTCGAGCGCACGGTCGAGGCGCGCCGGCTCGACCGGCTTCATGACGTAATCGACTGCCGCGACTTCGAATGCCGCGACCGCGAACTGGTCGAACGCGGTAATGAATACCACCGCCGGCGACGGACGCCGCGCGGCCAAAGCGCGTGCGACCTCGATCCCGTCGAGACCGGGCATGGCGATGTCGAGCAGCAACAGATCGGGGCCAAGCGCCTCGGCCATTCGCACCGCGCTATCGCCGTCACTGGCAGTGCCGACCAGATCGACCCCCTCGCACCGCGCAAGCAGCAATTGCAGCCGCTCGGCGGCGAGCGGCTCGTCGTCGGCGATCAGAACCTTCAGCGGCGGCTCGTCAGCTGTTCGCAAGGCCGGGCTCGAAGGGCATGGTCATGCACACTTCATAGCCACCTTCGTCGAGCACTCCAAACGTACAGGTCGACGCATCACCGAACCGCGCCTTGAGCCGTGCACAGACATTGACAAGACCGGTCCCGGTGCCGTCGATGGGTGCTTCTTTCGCGGCCCTGCGCGCGGTGCCTTCGCTGCGATTGGTGACGGTGAGGAGCAGAGAGGCCGGCGACAATCGGCGCGCGGCGACGGTCAGCACGACCCTCTCGCGCGTCGCCGAAACGCCATATTTGATCGCATTTTCGACGATCGGCTGAAGCAGCAGCGCGGGCAGCAGCGCGGTCTCGAGCCCCGGCTCGACATCGACCTCGACCCGCAATCGAGTGGGGAAACGGACCATCTCGATGCCGAGATAATGCTGTTGGAGCGCGATCTCGTCGGCGAGGGTGACGTCGGCGGTCGGGTCGAGCGTCAGCGATGAACGGAAGAAAGCCGACAGCTTGAGGATCATCGCCTCGGCTTCGACCGTGCGGTCGGCCAGCACCAGCGACGACAGCGAATTGAGTGTGTTGAACAGGAAGTGCGGGTTGACTTGGTATCTGAGCGCGCGGACCTGCGCGGCGCGGGCGGTACTCTCGGCTTCGGCGACGCGCTGGCGGGCGCCGGCGGTCTCGCGCTGCGCCTGGGCGGCGAGATAGAAACTACTCCACGCGGCGAAGAAGAACAGCCACACGACGGCGGCGTCGGCGGCGACGCGAAATGCGTCGTGGCCCCCCAGCTCGCTGATTTTTGGCAAGGTCAGGATGAGCGGTTCGGACGCATGACGTTCGATGCGAACCTGCAGGCCCTTCTGAATGACGACGAAGCCTTCGCGCGCCTGGAAGCGCATTCCGTCCTGGGGCTCATGCTGCCAACGGTCGGACAGCAGCAACAGGCCGGATTCGGCCGAGGCGGCGATGACCGACGCGACGACGGCGACCAGTGCGCGGCGACGGGTTGTGCCATCGCGCGCAATTATCGCGATCGCGGCGTAAACCAGGAATGTAAGCAGGATCCCGCCGGCGATCGTCACCGCGCGATTCTGAATGGTGGTCAGCGCGTCGCCACTGAGCAGGGCGCGAGCGACGACGGTCGCGCCATAGAAGAGCCAGAAGCCGAAGATCGACTTGGCCGCCATCTGCCAGTCGTCGAACAAATGTCGTGGCCCGGTGAAAGGGCGAGCGGGTTCGTCGAGCGTGTCGTCGCTCGCGCGGCCGCCGGTCGAGGTAATCGCGTCCATCTTGCCGGGTCTGGCGCGAACCGCGCCGCCTGTCGAGCCGGTCACCCGCCTTCCGCCGATGCCGACCCGCCGCTGATCGAAATTTCGGTGGTGCGGCGACGGAACGGCAATCGATCGCGGCTCGTTTCACACCCGAGACAAAGGAGATGTTCCGCATGACCGATACCAACATCAACAACCAGGTGCCCGTCGAGCCCGACGCTCCGCCCGCTCCGACGCAGCGGCGCGACCCTGAACGGGAGCTCGAACTGAAGCTGAAAAAACATCCCGAGGACAAGCAGGCACAAATTGACGTCGGATCGGACCAATCCATGGACGCCTCGGATCCACTCTCGGCGACCCAGCCCGGCGGCAACGACCCGGTCCCCTCGTCGCAATTCCCGGAATAAAGCGATTTCCGAGACTTAGCCGACGTGGCGAAAAAAGCACATAGCCGAATCAATGACTCCATATTGAAATAATCAAGTTGCCGCCGCGCGTCCCCTCTGATTCAAGATGAATGGGGGGTGGGCTCGTGGTTAATCATTTCGCAAGTGAGATAGCCGCATGATCCCGTCCAGGAACAAGGAGCCGGGGACATGACGACCAGGACCAGCCAGCCGAGTGGGGGCGCGCTGCTGCTGTCGGAAATGAAGGAATTCGCGAGTTTTCCCAAGTCGACGCAGCGCTATATCCGCCGTTCGCTCGACGTCGCCTATGGCCGGTCGAACCCGATCCAGACCTGGTCGCGCGACGAGGGCGAAACCGCATCGATCCGGGCCCAGGCGCGCTTTTACAAGCAGCTCGATCATCTTCGCGCCAACGTGCCCGATGACAGCGGGCTCGACATGATCGAACCGTTCCTCGGCATGCTCGTCACACTCGTCGCGTTCGACCTTGGCCAGGACCGGCTGCCGACCTTCGCCGCCTACCGCTTCCTATACGAGCGGCTCCTCGGCGCGGGAGCTCGGCCGTGGCTGCCCGCGGCGTTCTGCGCGGCATCGGCACTGCCGCACCTCCATCCCGATCGGCGCCGGCTGCTGCTCCAGTCGATCAGCGAAAGCGCGGCGACCGCGCCGGGCTGGTCGAACCGCGAGCCGATATTCTGGCCCGAATGGGTCGAGAAGGTCGACGTCGCCGCTGCGGCCTGACCGCCACGACTGCACCATAAACGGACACGACATCTTCGGTCGAGGCTGCTAGCGGCGACGGGATCCCGTTTTCGGGACTGCCACAGCCGAGGGTCAACATGTCGCTGAAGATCGATGACGTCCGCATTGCCGATATCAAGGAGCTTGCGCCGCCGTCGCATCTGCTGCGCGAGTTCGGCGTCGGCCAGCGGGCCGGGGCGACGGTGTTCGGCGCCCGCGATGCGATCCGCGCGATCCTTGACGGGCGCGACGACCGGCTACTGCTGGTGGTCGGGCCATGCTCGATCCACGATCCGGCGGCGGCGCTCGACTATGCCGCGCGGCTGGCGGCCGAGCGCGAGCGGCTGTCGGGCTCGCTCGAGATCGTCATGCGCGTCTATTTCGAAAAGCCGCGGACGACGGTCGGCTGGAAGGGACTGATCAACGACCCCGATCTCGACGGCACGTTCGACATCAACAAGGGCTTGCGCACCGCGCGCGAGCTATTGCTCGGGATCAACGAGATGGGGCTGCCCGCGGGCACCGAGTTCCTCGACATGATCACCCCGCAATATGTCGCCGACTTGGTGTCATGGGGCGCAATCGGGGCGCGGACCACCGAATCGCAGGTTCATCGCGAGCTGGCCTCGGGGCTGTCTTGTCCCGTCGGATTCAAGAATGGCACGGATGGCAACCTGCGTATCGCGCTCGACGCGGTCCAGGCGGCGTCCCAGCCGCATCATTTCCTTTCCGTCACCAAGGGCGGTCACTCGGCGATCGTTTCGACCAGTGGCAACCCCGATTGCCACGTCATCCTGCGCGGCGGCAAGGCGCCCAATTACGACACACCGAGCATCGCCGCGGCCTGCGCCGAGGCGGTCAAGGCCGGGGTAGAGTGCCGGCTGATGGTCGATGCCAGCCATGGCAACAGCAACAAGGACCCGGCCAATCAGCGGCTCGTCGTCGAAGACATCGCTGGACAGATCGCCGGCGGCGAACGGCGCATCTTCGGACTGATGATCGAAAGCCACCTCGTCGCAGGAAAGCAGGCGCTCGTGGCGGGTCAGCCGCTGACTTATGGCCAGAGCATTACCGACGGCTGCATTGGTTGGGACGACAGTGTCGCGCTGATGGACCGGCTGGCGCAGGCGGTCGAAGCCCGCCGCGCGCGAAATTAGCGGTTAGTCCTCCGGCGCAATCGTTGCGCGCAGGCCGTCGAGCTCGGGGTTGATCGTGATCTGGCACGACAGGCGGCTGTTCGGCAGGCGAGCGTCGCTGCTGTCGAGCAGATCGTTCTCGTCCTCGCTGACCGGCGACAGCTTATCGAGATGCTCCTCGCCGACGTACACATGGCAAGTGGCGCAGCTCATGCAGCCGCCGCACAGCGCGAGCAGTTCGTCGAACCCGGCGTCACGGATATTCTCCATGAGGCTGAGGCCGTCCTTGGCGGTAACGCTGCGCTCGGCGCCCGAGCGGTCGGTGATCTTGATGCTGGTCATCGGCGCGCCTTGCCTCAAGCGAGCGCTCGCCGCAACGAGGGAATGTTGCGCGGGCGCGGCGAGCTTCTAAAGAACTGGCCATGCGCGGGGTGGGACAGACAGTGCGGATCGGTTTCCTGTTCAATCACGACCAGCTGCATCAGGTCGCGCACATTCTGCCGATCGCCCTGCGTTTGGCCGAAATGGGGGCGGGGGCCGAAATTATTCTGGCGACGACGAGCGAACGCATTCGCACCGAGGTCGAATTGCTCGCCGGAGATGCCATTGGGCGCGGCGTGTCGGTGGTTTCGCTCGGACTGCGGACCCGACAGGCGCGGCTGATCGAGCGGCTCGCCGGGCGCTGGTTACCGGTGCGAAAATGGTTTGTGCTCGGCGACAATCTCGACTTCTTCCGATCGCTCGACGTGCTGGTGGTGGCGGAGAAAACCTCGCTCGCGCTGAAGCGGCGATTCGGGCTGACGAACCTCAGGATCGTCCACACCCGCCACGGCGCAGGCGACCGCGCGATCGGGTTCGACAAGGCCAGCGCGGGGTTCGACGCGGTGCTGATCTCAGGCCCCAAGATCGGCGAGCGGCTGGTGGTGGACGCCGGCGTGACGCCCGACCGCCTGCACCTGGTCGGCTATCCCAAGTTCGACCTCCACCGCGACACGCGCGCCGACCTTGCGCTGACGAAGGACGGCCGGCCGGTGGTGATCTACAACCCGCACCCGTCGCCGCATCTGTCGTCGTGGTACCGGTTCGGCCGGGCGATCATGGACTGGTTCGTCGCGCACCCGGAATATCAGCTGATCTTCGCCCCGCACGTCATGCTGTTCGAACGCCCGTTGACCATTTCGATCGACCGCTTGCGAATGGCACGGCCGGGCCGCATCGAGCCGCGCTGGCAACAAGCCGAAAACATCTTCATCGACACCGGCAGCCGCGCCTCGACGACGATGGCCTATACCAACGCCGCCGACATTTACCTGGGCGACGTGAGCAGCCAGGTTTATGAGTTCCTCCTCCGCCCGCGGCCATGCCTGTTCGTCGATGCGCATGGCAGCGACTGGCGCGGCAACCCGAATTTCACCCATTGGCGCGCCGGCCCGGTGATCGACGATATCGCCAGCCTCGGCGAAGGACTCGTCCGCGCCCGGGATGAGTTTGAGACCGTCTACCGCCCGGTCCAGGAACAATTGTTCGCGCACAGCTTCGACCTGACCGACGAGCCGTCCGCTGTCCGCGCGGCCAAGGTGATCGCGCGTATTGCGGGAGTTCGCGCATGACCGACCGCGTGCCCGACCCGGTCGTCAGGCGGATCTACGCCAATCTCGCGCGTCTGATCGGCGGCAAGGCGGGGGCGGGGGTGATCAGCCTGTTCTACATGATCATCGCCGCGCGCGCGCTCGGCCCGGCCGATTACGGCGTGCTGATTCTGGTCCACACCTTCGCGATGACGGTCGGTGGGATCATCGAATTTCCCGGCTGGCACGCGATCGTACGTTACGGAGCAGAGGCGCTGGAGGCCAGGGATCATGACCGGTTGGGCCGGCTGCTGCGCTTCGCCGGGGCGGTCGAGCTTGCCGGGGGGGTGCTGGCCGTGGCGACCGCGGCGGTCCTCGGACCGATGCTGGGAGCAAGGCTTGGCTGGTCGCCGGTCGCGGTCGGTTTCGCAGTGCCGTACAGCCTTGCCGTGCTCGCCTCGATCAGGGCGACCCCGGCGGGCTATCTCCAGTTGAGCGGGCGGTTCGACCTGCTCGGCTGGCATACCGTTGCCGCGCCGCTGGTGCGGCTCGCGGGGGCCACCATTGCTGCGGCGCTTGGCGCCGGGCTCCAAGGTTTCCTTGTGGCATGGCTGTTCGCCGCACTGGCCGAATGGGCCTCGCTGTGGGCGATCGGGCTGTGGGTGGCGCGGCGCGAATTGGGCGCAATCCCCCTGCGTGGTTCAATCAAGGGGGTAACACAGGAGAATGACGGCATCTGGCGGTTCATGATCGGCGCCAATGCTGACGTAACATTCAGTGAACTGGCCGGGCGCATCGCTCCGCTGGTTATCGGCTGGGTCAGCGGCGCGACCGCGGTCGGCTTCTTCTCGCTCGCCCAGCGAGTGACGACGGTGCTCGCGGTCCCGGCGCAGGTGCTCGGTCAAGCCACCTATGCCGAGCTTGCCCGGCTGGTTGCTGCCGGGGGGCACGGCGCACCGCTGCGGCGGGCGCTGCGCAAAAGCATCGTCATCGCTTTTGCCGCCGCGCTGCCCGTGGTCCTGCTGCTAGTCCTGTTCGGCCGCGAGATCGCGGTGTCGATCGGCGGACCCGCCTATGCCGGGGCGGCCGGGCTGTTGCTGTGGTTGACCGCCGCGCGAGCGGCCCAGCTGGTCGGCCCGTCGGCAAGTGCCGCGCTGGTCGCATTGGGGCGCCCGGCGCTGTCGGTCGCGGCGAACATGGGAACGGCGCTGGCGACGCTGCCGTTGCTGCCGTTGCTGCTGTGGCGCTTCGGGCTGGCCGGTGCTGGCCTGCACGCGCTCGTGCAATCGCTAGCGGCGTCGACGCTCCTGCTGCTGTTCGTCGCGCGGGCAAGCGGCGAGCGCGACCGCAAAGACCAGCTGCGATGATCCATATCGCCTATGTCATCAGCTCGGTAGAGGGTGGCGGGGCGGCTCTACCCGTCGTGGGCGTGGTGCAACTCTTGCGGCGCGAAGGGTTTGACGTGACGGTCCTCGCCTTGTCACGCCGCGACGGGCGCTCCCTCCCGGCGCTCGAGGAAGCGGGTATTGCGGTTCGTGTGCGGGAAGGCGGCGAGACGGACCAGCTGGCGGCGCTGCGCTGGCTGCGGCATCAGTTTCGAGAGCTCAGACCGGCTGTGATATGGACCTCGTTGACGCGCGCCACGCTCCTTAGCCAGCTCGCGTCGGGCCGAACGCCGGTGGTGAGCTGGCAGCACAACGCCTTCCTCAAGCCCGCAAATCGGCGGTTGCTGCGGTTGCTCCAGCGACGCTCGTCGCTGTGGGTGGCGGATTCCGAACAGGTTGCCCAGCTGACCTGTGATCGCCTCTCGATCGAGGCCGAGCGGGTGCTAGTCTGGCCATTGTTTGCCGCCGATCCGAACGCGCCGCGTGCCACGCCGTGGCGCCACGGCGAACCGGTGCGCGTTGGAAGCCTCGGGCGCCTGCACCAGGCAAAAGGGTATGACGTGTTGATCGATGCGCTCGCTCGATTGCGCGGCGTCGCCGACTTGCCACCGATCGAAGTGACGTTGGCGGGAGAGGGGGCGGAGAGAGAGGCGCTGGCGGCCCAGGCCCGATCACTTGGCGTTGATATACGATTGAGCGGTTTCGTCGCTGAACCGCGCAACTACCTGGCAGGGCTCCATCTTTACCTCCAGCCGTCCCGCCGGGAAGGGCTGTGCGTCGCCGCGCACGAGGCGATGGCGGCGGGCTTGCCGGTGCTCGCCTCGGCGGTAGGCGAATTGCCCAACAGCATCGTTGAGGGAACGGGGCTAACCGTCCCGCCGGGTGACCCGGAAGCGCTCGCCGAGGCGCTGGAAAGCCTGCTGCGGCACCCACAAAATCTGGCGGCAATGGGCGAGGCAGCGCGCGTTCGCGTTCTTGAGCGGTTTGGACCCGACCGCTTCGAGGCGGCTGGTCGGACGATCGCCGAACGACTGAAATCTATCCTTCGGCATCAACGATAAGCCGCGCGGCCGGTCCGGCGCATGGCGCGACGGAAACGGCTGACATGCTTCAGCCCCAATCCGCCACGACCCGGTCGAGCAGGTCGAGCCAGCGCTTGGCGCTCGTGGAGGCCTCGTGGCGAGCGGCGAGGGCAAGGCGGGCGGTTTCGTCGACCGGCGGTCCGCTGAGCAACGTGTCCAGCGCGGTGGCGAGGGCGGTCGGCTCTGCGGTTGAGATCGCGCCGAAGCTCGCGTCGCACAGGATTTCGGGCAACGCGACCGAAGACGCGGTGGCGACCACCGGCACCCCGGCCACGATCGCCTCGACGAGGACCGCCGGGAAGCCTTCATAGGTCGAGGTCGACAGCAGCACGTCGGCTTTGGCGAACCACGGTGCAAGGTCGGGCACCTGCCCGGCGAAACAGACTCGATCCGCTATGTCCAATTTCATCGCCAGTCGCTCGAGCGCCGCGCGTTCGGGGCCGTCGCCAACGATCGTCAGCCGGGCGTCGCGCCGGTGCCAGTCGGCCAGCATCTGAAGCGCAAGCGCGACGCGTTTCTGCGGAACGAGGCGCCCGGCGACGAGCAGGCGAGGAATCGTTGCTTCGGGCTTTATATCGAGCGGTGCGAGCGGTTGGTCGATGATCGGTTCCGGAATGACGCTGATCGGCACGCTCGGGATCGTCCGTCGCGCCTCGACGGCCAGCGCCTGCGACATGGTAACGAGCTGGGCTGTCCCCTTGGCCTGCGCGCGCTTCGCCCGGCCGAACAGCGCGCCGGCGAGGAAGCCGAGGTCGGAACGCTCGAGCGGGTTGCTGAGCTTTGCAACAATCGGGATCGTCACGCCGCGCGAGATCAGATTGGCGAGGATCGGCAGGTGATAATTTCCCGGCCCGACGATGACGTCATAATGCCGCTCGGAAAGCGCGGGGAGCAGGCGCTGCGCCAGCCGCCGCCGTGACCCGATCGCGCGCGACGTGGCAGGGATCGTCTCGCACACCGCGACGCCTGCTCCGACGAGACCACGCGCCGGACCGGCTTCGCTGCCGCACAGGATCGTCACGTCGCGGCCGGCTGCGGCCCACAGATTAGCCAGGCGGATGATGATCCGCTCGGTCCCACCGGCGGCGAAGTCGTGAAGGATAATCGCGATCCGCTGCGCACCCCCGTCCGCGTTACGCTGCAACACCATGTCGTGCGATCGATCCAGTTTGACGGGACGCCCGCAGCGGGGCCTCGACGCGCCTCTGTGACCGACCCAGGGCGCTTCGCCAAGCCCGGTAATGTCCCGCATCATTGCCGCAATGCGGCCTATCGTTGTTGACAGCGACGGCCGACGCCTCATGGTGCCGCACACATGACCCGCCTGTTTCCCAGCCCCGCTTCCCCCCTCGAGCTGGCGGTGATCATTCCCGTGCTCAACGAGGCCGACAATCTCGCGCCGTTGATCGAGCGGATCGACGCCGCGCTCGACGGGATCGTGTGGGAAGCGCTGATCGTCGACGATAATTCGCCCGACGGGACGGCCTTGCGTGCCCGGTCGATGGCGCGCAGCGATCCCCGGGTCCGCATCGTCCAGCGGATCGGGCGGCGCGGCCTGTCGTCGGCGGTGATCGAGGGAATGCTGGCGAGCGCCGCGCCAGTGCTGGCGGTGATCGATGGCGACCTCCAGCATGACGAAACCTTGCTGCCCAAGCTCTACTTGGCGGTGGCCGAGCAGGGCAACGACCTCGCCGTAGGCACGCGCTACCAGGAAGGCGGATCGACCGGCGACTGGGACGCCTCTCGGGAACGGATGAGCCGCTTCGCCACCGCTCTCTCGC
>JBKJMA010000045.1:0-4813 GCA_046596505.1 Sphingomicrobium sp. | reverse complement strand
ACCCGGGCGGGGCCGTCCCGCGCGCTGGTACCGATCCATCAGCGGTGTGAGCCCCGACCGGGCGGGAACGTGACGATCATCGCACTAGTCCCGCCCGCTTTCCGCCCGCCGCACGGCTTCGAGGAATTCGCGGTCGAACCGCTCGGGGGCGAAGCGTTGGACATTGGCGATCGCGGTGGCGGGATCGAAATGCGGTAGCCATCCTGCGAACCGCTCGACCGCATCGATCAGCGCGTCGGAGGTCTGCTCGGCGAAGAACAGCCCGGTTTTGCCTTCGATGATCGAATCGAGCACGCCGGCGCGGCCATAGGCGATCACCGGGCGGCCCGAGGCATTGGCCTCCACCGGGACGATACCAAAATCCTCCTCCGCGGTGAAGACCAGCGCCTTCGCCTCGGCATAGGCCCGGCGAAGCTGGTCGAACGGCAGCTTGGCGACGAAACGGATATTCGGGCCGGCGCGGCGCTTGAGGCTCGCCGCCATGTCGCCGTCGCCGACGACGAGCAACGGCAGGCCGAGGCGGGTAAACGCATCGACCGCGAGATCCGGCCGCTTGTAGGCGATCAGCTGGCCGACCCAAAGGTAGCTGTCGCCGACCTTGTCCGCCGTCTTGTACAGTTCGACCGGTACCGGCGGATGGATGACCTGCGAATCGCGTCCCCAGGCGCGGCTGATCCGGCGGCGGATGAAGCGCGAGTTGGCGATGAAGTGGTCGACCCGGCTAGCCGACGCCGTATCCCAGTTGCGCAGATAATGGGTGATGAGCGGCATCGCCGCGCGGCGCACGAACCCGGCCTGCTCGCGATAGGCGGGATACTGGTCCCACAGATAGCGCATCGGCGAATGGCAATAGCAGAGGTGGAGCGCGTCGGGCGCCGCGATGACGCCCTTCGCCGGTCCCGACTCGCTGCTGATGACGAGGTCGTAACCGCGCAGGTCGAGCTGCTCGAGCGCCATCGGCATCAGCGGCAGATAGCTTTGGTACAACCGTGTCGCGCGTGGCAGCCGGGCGATAAAGCTGGTCCGCACGGTGCGCGCCCGAAGCTCGGGCGACACCGCCTGCGGGTCATAGACGTGGGTAAAAATATCCGCATCGGGATAGAGCCGCGCGATGCGCTCGAGTACCCGCTCGCCGCCGCGCATGCCGACCAGCCAGTAATGAATGAGCGCGACCCTAAGCTTCGTCACATGGCCCTCCAGCTCGAGGCAAAAATATGTCGACTTCGTGAAATGTAGTGAGTGCCTCGTTTCACGCGAAGCGACGCGAGGTCCAAGTAAATCAGGCTCTGGATCATGGTCTAGAGATCAGTGTCGCTGATGTGGCGACGCGGCGCTCGTGACCACCACCGCCTCGATCCCGCCGCCTTCGCTCCGCCGCTCGCGCATCCGCAGGAGCGCCGTCGCGACAAAAGCGATCAGGCTGAGCGAGGCGAACATGCCCAACATCGCGTCGTAGCCTTCGGGATTGCGCGGACCGGCGTGCAACGCATCGTTGAGCCATCCCGCGGAAAAGTTGGACACGGCGAGGCCCAGGCTCTGCCGCATGTTGATCAGGCCGAACGCAGTCCCGACGCGATGTTTGTCGACCCGCATCGCGGTCGATACCCACAGTCCCCAATTCGTCGCAACGAGGATAAGGAAGGTCAGCGGCAGCGCCGAGCGTGGCACGCGCTGCGCCGATGCGGTCGATCAATATTCCGCCGACGATCGCCAGCGGGATGTTGGGCAGGCTGAACACCGCGTTGAGCAGCCCGATCTGCTTCTGCGAAAACCCCCGCTGGGCGCGCAGCAGATCGGCGATCGGGGCGATCGAATCATAGGTGCAATAGCTGCCCATGATGGTTAGCGCGGCGAGCGCGAGCACGACCCATTTCAACCGGTTTTCTGTCATCCCGTCCCCCCTCTCGCCGCGTCAGTTCAGCCGCGCCCCCTGGCGACGCAGTTCGGCCTGAACCTCGCCGATGTCGACCGTCTCGAACGATGTACCGGTTCTCAGCGACACCGCTGCCGCTGTCCCCGCCCCCTGCCCGGCAACCGCGCAGCACATCATGTTGCGCACCGCGGCATGACTGACCCTGTCGCCGCCGATCGTCCGTCCGGCGACGATCAGATTGGCGACCCCCTTGGGCAGCAGCGACCGATATGGCACGTGGAAATAGCGCCCCGTCGTCGGCAGGATGAGCAGGCCATAGCCATCGATGAACTCGGGAAAGATGCCGATCGAATCCTCGAACCGCCCCTCGCCGCGAACGTCGGCGTCGCGCATATTATAGTGCGCGTCGATCTTGCGCGTGTCGCGAATGCCGAGCGTCATCCCGAAATTGCGCAGCTTGGCGGCTTCGCACCCCGGCATGAACCTTTTGAGCGCCTCGACCGCGAGCATCGCCTGCTTGCGACCCCCCATCTCGCCCTTCGTCAGGTCGTCGGGGTCGGTACCGTCGAGGGTCAAATGAACCATATTGAGATAGGTCAGGTCGCCCTGGTCCGAGACCGTTCCCCAAGTGCCGGCAATGGTCGCCAGATTGTCGGGCAACAGGCCGGCCTCGAACGCTTTGCGGAACGGTTTGCGCAGGAACGGCGAGAACATGTCGTCCTCCTTGCCGTCGGTGGTGATGTCCCATTCGCCGTTCCCCGCCCAGTCTTTATAGGTCTGCGGATCGGCCTTCACCGCGTCGATGAAGCGCGCCTTGTTGACCCCGCACATCGAGAACATGACCGAGACCGACATCATCTCGGCCTTGGGAGTGATGAAGGTCGGCGCGCCGCAGCGGGCGACGAGGTCGGCGTCACCCGTCGCATCGACCACCCGCTTGGCGAGGATCGCCTCGCGCCCGGCCTTGCTCTCGACAATCACGCCCTTGATCTCACCCCGCTCGACGATCGGCGCGACGAACATGCGGTGGAGCATCGGGTGGACGCCGGCTTCGTCGATCATCACGTCGGCGACATATTTGAATGCCTCGGCATCGAGCGCATGGCTGATTGACTGCGGCTCGGGGATCGCCGCGCCCATCGCTTTCGCGCGGTCCTCGAACTCGCGGCCGATGCCTTCGCTGTCGATCGTCGCCGGGTGGCGGTACCAGGCAAAACCTTCGACCCCGACCTGGGTAATGTTGCCGCCGAAACAGCCGTAACGTTCAAGCAAGGTGGTTTGCGCTCCGGCTCGCGCGGCGGCCAGTGCGGCAGCCAATCCGCCCGGACCCGAACCGACCACCAGCACCTCGGTTTCGTGGATCACGTCAATGCTGCGTGCCGCCTCCTGGATCAGGTTGCTCATCGTTGCGCGGACTCCCAGTTTTGCGCGACATAATAGGGGGTATTGACCCGGGCCAGCAGCGGCTTGCCAAGGATATGATCCGCCCCCTTCTCGCCGATCATGATTGTTGGCGCGTTAAGATTACCGGTCGTGATCGTGGGCATCACCGACGAATCCACCACCCGCAGGCCCTCAACCCCGATCACACTGAGCGCGCTGTCCACCACCGCTGCGGGATCCTTGTCCTGCCCGATCTTGCAAGTGCCGCAGGGGTGATAGGCGCTCTCCACCTTGGCCGCGACAAAGGCATCGATGGCTTCGTCGCTGACCACCCCGGCGCCCGGCTGAAGTTCGCGGCCGCGAAACGGTGCAAATGCGGCTTGCTGAAAAATTTCGCGGGTCAGCCGCACGCAGGCGCGCATTTCTGCCCAGTCATCGGCGTGGCTGAGGTAGTTGAAGCGGATCACCGGTTTGGCATACGGATCGGGAGAGCGGAGTGTGACGCTGCCCCGGCTGTTCGATCGCATCGGGCCAACGTGAGCCTGAAAGCCGTGCTCGCTGGCCATCGTCGATCCGTCATAGGCAACCGCCAGTGGCAGGAAATGATACTGGATATCGGGATAGCGGATGCCTGCGCGGCTGCGGATAAAGCCGCAGCTCTCAAAATGGTTGGTCGCGCCCAGCCCATCGCGCCGCAGCAACCAGCGCGCGCCGATCACCGCTTTGGCCAGCAGGTTCATCGACGAGTAGAGCGAAACCGGCTGCGTGCAGGCCATCTGGAAGTAGAATTCGAGGTGATCCTGCAAGTTGGCGCCAACCCCCGGACGGTCCGCGATCACGGGGATGCCGTGCTCCTGCAATTCTTCGGCCGGACCAACCCCCGAAAGCTTCAGTAATTGCGGCGAATTGATCGGCCCGCCGGCCAGGATAACCTCGCGCTCCGCCCGCGCCACATGGCGCGTGCCGCCGCGCTCGTATTCCACCCCGACCGCGCGCCTGCCCTCGAACACGATCCGGGTGGCGAGCGCATGGGTGATCACGCGCACATTCTGGCGCTTCATCGCCGGGCGCAGGTAAGCGTTGGCGGCGCTCCACCGGACCCCGTGCTTGACGGTCATGTCCATCCGCCCAAACCCTTCCTGCTGCGCGCCATTGACGTCCGGGGTCAGCGGATAACCAGCCTGCCGTGCAGCATCGAGCCAAGCCTGGTGCAGTGGATTCTTGAGGCTGCCATAGCTGGTATAAAGCGGCCCATCCGAACCGCGATAGGCATCGCCGCCTTCCTCGCGGGTTTCGGCCTTGCGAAAATATGGCAGCACATCGGCATAGCTCCAGCCCGCCGCCCCTTGATCCTGCCAGTGGTCGAAATCGAGCGGATTGCCGCGGATATAGACCAGGCCGTTGATCGAGGATGATCCGCCCAGCACCTTGCCGCGCGGGGTATGCAGCCGCCGACCGCCCAGCGCGGATTCGGGCTCGCTTTCGTAATGCCAATTGTACTTTTGCGTATTCATCGGGATCGCCAGCGCGCTGGGCATCTGGATGAAGATCGACCGG
>JBKJMA010000007.1:0-17130 GCA_046596505.1 Sphingomicrobium sp. | reverse complement strand
ATCGCCACGGCGTAACCCTCGCGCCCGGCGGAATCCTCGCCGCCGCGCTTGGCCGCGATGCGCTCGAGGTCAACTCGGTCCATTACCAAGGCGTCGCCACCCTCGCCCCGGGGCTCCGGATCGAAGCCCGCGCGCCCGACGGGCTGGTTGAAGCCTATTCCACCCACAACAGCGACGCGCCGCTGCTAGCCGTCCAGTGGCATCCCGAATGGGACGCCGACACCAACCCCGATAGCAAGGCTTTCTTCGCCCTGCTCGGCCGCGCGCTGCGCGGTGACCCTCTAACCTCGCAAGGACAACGCCCATGACCCGCGCTCCCCGCAACTATGACATCGCCGAGCTACGGCGCCTCGACGTTGCCCACCACCTCCCGGCCCAGCAGGATTACAAGCTGATTGAGGATATGGGCGGGAGCCGCATCGTCACCCATGCCGACGGCTGCTACATCCACGACGGTGATGGCAACCGCATCCTTGACGGGATGGCGGGGCTATGGTGCGTCACGATCGGTTACGGCCGCGACGAGCTGGCCGACGTCGCCGCCGAGCAGATGCGCGAGCTGCCCTTTTACAACACCTTCTTCAAGACCGTCACGCCGCCCGCGGTTATGCTAGCGACAAAAATCTCGAGCCTGACCAACGACCGCCTGCCCCACGTCTTCTTCAACGCGTCGGGTTCGGAGGCCAATGACACCGTCTTCCGCATGGTCCGCCATTACTGGAAGACCAGGGGAGAGCCCGAGCGAACCGTCTTCATCAGCCGCCACAACGCTTATCACGGATCGACCGTCGCGGGAGTCAGCCTCGGCGGAATGAAGTCGATGCACGAACAGGGTAATTTGCCGATCCCGGGGATCGAACATGTCTGCCAGCCCTACTGGTTCAACGAGGGCCGCGACATGGACCCCGACGCGTTCGGGCTCGCCTGCGCCAAGGCGATCGAAGACAAGATCCTCGAGATCGGAGCGGACAAGGTGGCGGCGTTCATCGGTGAGCCGATCCAGGGCGCCGGTGGAGTTATCATCCCGCCCAAAACCTATTGGCCCGAGGTTGAGCGGATCTGCCGCAAATACGGCATCCTGCTGGTTTGCGACGAAGTCATCTGCGGCTTCGGGCGCACCGGAAACTGGTGGGGCCATGAGACGGTCGGGGTGAAGCCCGACATGATCGCGATGGCGAAGGGCCTGTCGTCGGGATACTTGCCGATCAGCGCGGTGGCGGTTTCGAAGGAGATCGTCGACATCCTCAAGACCGGCGGCGATTTCGTCCACGGCTTCACCTATTCAGGGCACCCGGTCGCGGCTGCGGTCGCGCTACGCAACATCGAGATCATCCAGCGCGAGCGGCTGGTCGAACGCACCCGCGACGACACCGGTCCCTATCTCGCCAAGGCACTCGCCGGGCTCGCCGATCATCCGATGGTCGGCGAAGTGCGCAGCGCGGGGCTGATCGGCGCGGTCGAGATCGTCGCCGACAAGGCCACCGGCGCGCGCTTCGGCGGCGCCGAGGGCACTGCCGGGCCGACCGTCCGCGACGCCTGCATCGCCAATGGCCTGATGGTCCGCGGCATTCGCGACACGATCGTGATGTGCCCGCCGCTGATCATCACCCACCAGCAGATCGACGACATGATCGCGATCATCCGCCGCTCGCTCGACGAATGCTCGGCTGAACTGCGCGCCGGCGAAGCGCCGCCGCACGACGACACCACCGACCGCGCGATCAGCTGAGCGAAGCGAGGCAGCTGAGCGGGGCGGGGTTGGGACATGGCGGAGCGGCACGCAACATTTCCGCTTTCGGGCGAGCACTGCTCTGCTAGGAGCGTCGGCATGAACCGGTCATTCCTTGCCTCGCTCCTTCTGCTTGCTTCGCTCAGTGCGTGCAAAGCGACGCCCGTCCCGCCGCAGACCGTGGCGGGCGCGGACTTCCTTGCGCGCAATCGCACCGCGCGCAATGTCGTGACGACGCCGAGCGGGTTGCAATATTTCATCGTCAAGCCGGGTCCGCCCAGCGGCGCGCATCCTGCCAACGGCGACGGGGTGAACTTCGATTATGAGGGAAAGCTCCTCACCGGGGAGACGTTCGACAGCAGCTTCGAACGTCATGAATCGCTGAGCGGCGCGGTCGGGAACTTCGTTCCCGGTTTCAATGAAGCGCTGATGCTGATGCGCCCGGGCGACGAGTGGATCGTGTGGATCCCGCCCGAGCTCGGCTATGGCGCGCAGGAGACTGGCCCAATTCCGGCGAACAGCGTCCTGCGCTTTCGCATGGTGCTCAATTCCGTCACCAGGTCGGCCACTCCCGCCGGCTGACCGAACAGCCGTAGGAACCTGAGGCAAGCCGCCGAGATGACCGCGCTCTCCCACCTCAAGGTGATCGACCTGTCCCGGATCCTCGCCGGGCCGTGGGCGTCGCAGATCCTCGCCGACATGGGCGCGCATGTGATCAAGATCGAGCGGCCGGGCGAAGGCGACGACACGCGCCACTGGGGCCCGCCCTTTCTCAACGACCGCGACGGCAAGCCGACCGCCGAAGCCGCCTATTATCTTTCGACCAACCGCAACAAACAGTCGGTGACGATCGACATCACTTGCCCCGAGGGGCAGGAGCTGGTGCGCGAGCTGGTGCGCGGGGCCGACATATTGCTCGAGAATTTCAAGGTCGGCGGACTGGCGAAATATGGCCTCGACTATGCCAGCCTTGCCGCGATCAACCCGCGGCTGGTCTATTGCTCGATCACCGGGTTCGGCCAGACTGGCCCCTATGCGCCGCGCCCCGGCTATGACGTGCTGCTCCAGGCGATGGGCGGCTATATGAGCATTACAGGGCGGCGCGGAGGCGAGCCCGGCGCCGGGCCGCAGAAGGTCGGGGTGGCTGTGGTCGACCTGCTCACCGGGCTCTACGCCGCCACGGGCATCCTCGGCGCGATCGCCAGCCGCGAGCAGAGCGGCAAGGGCCAGCACATCGACCTTGCACTGCTCGACGTCGAGGTCGCCTGCCTCGCCAACCAGGGGATGAACTACCTCGTCAGCGGCGTGTCGCCCAAGCCGATGGGCAATGCCCACCCCAACATCGTCCCCTACCAGGATTTCCCGACCGCCGACGGGGCGATGATCGTCGCGGTCGGCAACGACGGCCAATTCGCGCGGCTGATGGCCGAGATCGGCCAACCCGGGCTTGGCGCCGATCCGGCCTATGCGACCAATGGCGCGCGGGTGGCCAACCGGGACGCCCTGCTGGCAATCATCCGCGAGGCAACGGTCCAGCGGACGACTGGCGAATGGGTCGAGGCGCTCGAGCGGGCGAACGTGCCGTGCGGGCCGGTCAACAGCATCGCCGAGGTGTTTGCCGATCCGCAGGTTGTATCGCGCGAGATGGCGCGGACGATCGAGCATCCGCTGGCCGGGCCGATCCCGACTGTTGCCAGCCCCCTGCGCTTTTCGGGCACCCCGGTCGAATATCGCAACGCACCGCCGTTGCTCGGGCAGAACACCGACGCGGTATTGCGCGACGAACTCGGCCTGACCGCCGAGCGGATCGCCGAGCTCGCCGCGAAAGGCGTGATCTAGGCGGGGGCCAGCAGTTCCTTGAGCGGCACCGACGCGTCGGCCAGCCGCTCGGGATCGACCTTCGTACCGGCAACGACCAGCGCGCGGCCCTGAACATAATCCTTGACCGCATTGACGCAGTCGAGCGCGATGACCCGGCCCTGTTTCAGATAGACGATCGAGAAGCTGCGGCTGGCAATGTCGCCGCGGACGACGGCGTCGTCGTGGCCGATCGACAGCCCGACGGTCTGCAGCCTGAGGTCATACTGGTTCGACCAGAACCACGGGACGGCCTTGTACATCTCGGGCTCGCCGGTGATCGCCTTGGCGACGAGGGTCGCCTGGTCGTTGGCGTTCTGGACCGATTCGAGCCGAATCGTCGCGCCGTCGGCGAAGGCGTTGGCATGCGCCGCGCAGTCGCCGATCGCGTAGATGTCGGGCAGGCTGGTGCGGCAATGCTCGTCGACCGCGACCCCGTTGCCGCCCGCCGCGCCGGCCGCGATCAGTGGCTCCACCGCCGGGATGATGCCGATACCGACGATGACCATCTGCGCGGGCAGCACTTCGCCGGTCGCAAGCCGGACACCGGTTGCGCGGCCATCGGCTTCCTCGATGCACTCGACCGTGCAGCCGAGCCGGACGTCGACGCCGTGGGCGCGGTGTTCGGCCTCGTAGAACCGCGATAGCGGCTCGCCGGCGACGCGCGCGAGGACGCGGTCGAGCGCTTCGAGCACCGTCACATGCTTGCCAAGCTTGGTCAGCACGGCGGCGGCCTCAAGCCCGATATAGCCGCCGCCGATGACGACGACCTCGGTTGTCGTGGCGAGCTCGCCGATCATCCGGTCGACGTCTTCGCGCGAGCGGACGCCATGGACGCCGATGAGATCGTGGCCCGACAGGGTCAGGCGGCGCGGGTGGCCGCCGGTCGCCCAGATCAGCTTGCCATAGTCGATCGTCTCGCTCCCCGGGAGCGTGACGCGGTGCGCGGCGGCGTCGACCGCGCTCACCCGCAGGCCGGTCAGCATGGCGATCTCGCGCTCGGCCCAGAAGGCGGCGGGGCGGATCATGATCCGCTCGAACTGCTTGTCGCCGGCGAGATAGTCCTTTGACAGCGGCGGACGCTCATAGGGCAGCTCAGGCTCCTCGCCGACGATCGCCAGCGTGCCCGCGAAGCCGCGCTGGCGCAGCGCGATCGCTGCCTGCGCGCCGCCATGACCGGCGCCGACGATCAGGATGTCGAACCGCTGGCTCAAGCGGACAACCTGTGCGCGTGCCACTCGAGATGGTCGGCCATGAAGGTCGAGATGAAGTAATAGCTGTGGTCGTAGCCGGGCTGGAGGCGGAGGGTGAGGTCGATGCCGGTTCCTTCGCAAGCGGCGGCGAGGAGTTCGGGCCTGAGCTGCTCGGTGAGGAAGGTGTCGGCCTCGCCCTGGTCGACGAGCAGGGCGGGGACCCGGGCGCCGTCCTCGATCAGCGCGACCGCGTCGTGCTTTCGCCAAACTTCTCGATCATCGCGCATATAGCCGGTCAGGGCCTTTTGCCCCCACGGGACCTGGCTCGGGGCGACGATCGGGGCGAAGGCGGAGACGGCCTTGTAGCGGTCGGGATAGGTGAGGCCGATGGTCAGCGCGCCGTGGCCGCCCATCGAATGGCCCATGATCGACTGGCATGAAGCATCGACCGGGAAAACTTCACGGACCAGCGCCGGAAGCTCGTCGGTGACGTAACTCCACATGTTGAAATGATCGGCGTACGGCGCCTCGGTCGCGTCGACATAAAAGCCCGCGCCCTGGCCGAAGTCATAGGCCGGATCGTCAGGAACGCCTTCTCCGCGCGGGCTGGTGTCGGGCGCGACAAAGATCAGCCCGAGCTTCGCGCAGGCGGCGCGATACTCGCCCTTTTCGGTGACGTTGGCGTGGCTGCAGGTCAGCCCCGAGAGATACCATACGACCGGCAGCTTCGCCCCCGGCGCATGGTCGGGGACGAACACCGAGAAGGTCATGTCGGTGCGGCAAGCGGCAGAGGCGTGCCGGTACACCCCCTGCACGCCGCCGAACGCGCGATTGGTCGATATCGTCTCCAGCGTCATCAGGCCGCCTGCTTGGCGGCGTAAGTTGCCAGCGCATCCATGAGCGGCGGGCTGAGGCAGTCGTAGGGCTCGAGGCCGACATCCTTCAGCCGGGCGCGAATGCCGTCCATCGCGGCCGGATCGACGCCGCCTTCGATCACCGAGGAGACGAACGCCGCGAAGACCGGTGCCGCGGAACCCGCTTCCTCGAACAGCTCGGCATGGATGAAATCGAGCCCCTTGAAGGCGTGATCCTTTTCAATCCGGCCGTAGAGGTGCACGCCGCAGGCGGTGCAGGCATGACGCTGGATGGTGGCGGCTTCGTCGACGATCGCGAGCTTGTCGCCGTTTTCGCGTACCGAGACCGTGTCCCTGGGGACCACCGCGACGACCGAGAAGGTCGCACCGTCGGGCTTCCAGCATTTGGTGCAGCCGCAGGCGTGATTGTGCAGAACGTCGCTCGCGACGGCGACCTTCACGGGCTTGTCGCTGCAATGACACACGAGTGTGCCGCCGGCGAAGGTGCCGGAGCCGGGCTTGATACCGTCGTCGATCGACGGGTGGAGCAGAACGTTCGCCATGGGACTTTCCTTCCGTGTAGAATCAGTAAACGACGACCGAGCGGATGCTCTCGCCAGCGTGCATCAAGTCGAAGCCCTTGTTGATCTCGTCGAGAGTTAGCGTGTGCGTGATCATCGGGTCGATCTCGATCTTGCCGTTCATATACCAGTCGACGATCTTGGGCACGTCAGTGCGGCCCTTGGCGCCGCCGAACGCGGTTCCGCGCCAGTTGCGCCCGGTGACCAGCTGGAACGGGCGGGTCGAGATTTCCTTGCCCGCCTCGGCCACCCCGATGATGATCGAGGTGCCCCAGCCGCGGTGGCAGGCTTCCAGGGCCTGGCGCATCACGGTCGTATTGCCGGTGCAGTCGAAGGTGTAGTCGGCCCCGCCATCGGTCAGCGCCACCAGATGAGCAACGATATCGCCGTCAATGTCCTTCGGGTTGACGAAATGGGTCATCCCGAACTTGCGGCCCCATTCCTCGCGGTCGGGGTTGATGTCGACCCCGATGATCATGTTCGCGCCCGCCATCCGCGCGCCCTGGAGGACGTTGAGTCCGATCCCGCCCAATCCGAAGATGATGACATTGTCGCCGACCTGCACCTTGGCGGTGTTGACCACCGCGCCGACGCCCGTCGTCACCCCGCAACCGATGTAGCAGCTGGTCTTGAACGGCGCGTCGCTACGAATCTTGGCGACCGCGATTTCGGGCAGCACGGTGAAGTTCGAGAAGGTCGAACAGCCCATATAGTGGAAGATCGTCTGCCCCTTGTAGGAAAAGCGGCTGGTCCCGTCGGGCATCACGCCCTTGCCCTGCGTCGCGCGGATCGCGGTGCACAGGTTGGTCTTGCCGCTGAGGCACGACTTACACTGGCGGCATTCGGGGGTGTAGAGCGGGATGACGTGGTCGCCGACCGCGACCGAGGTCACACCCGCGCCGATTTCGCGGACAATGCCGGCGCCTTCATGGCCGAGGATGGAGGGGAAGATACCCTCGCTGTCCAATCCGTCGAGCGTATAGGCATCGGTGTGGCAAATGCCCGTCGCCATGATTTCGACCAGCACCTCGCCGGCGCGCGGTCCGTCGAGATCGACTTCGACGATTTCCAGCGGCTGGTTGGCTTCAAACGCGACGGCGGCCCGACTTTTCATGTGCATCCCCTTTTGCTCGCTGCGCCTATATCCTTTTTGCGCAAAGACGGAAGCGGGTGATATGCCCTGACCAATGAGACCGAAG
Organism: Sphingomicrobium sp.; assembly: GCA_046596505.1. Lineage (GTDB taxonomy): Bacteria > Pseudomonadota > Alphaproteobacteria > Sphingomonadales > Sphingomonadaceae > Sphingomicrobium. Next base: position 9,717 of record JBKJMA010000007.1, on the reverse strand, counting down.
GGGGATCAAGTGGCGCATCATGGCGATTATCAGAACCTGATCTACGGACGCGGGTTGCAGGGCGTGCTGCCGCGGGTGCCGGTCGATTTCGCGACCCTCGAGGCGCGCGCCGCCGCCGCGCTGCCCGCATCGGTGCTCGATTATGTCCAGGGCGGCTGCGGCGACGAGGCGACCCAGCGCGCCAACGCCACCGCCTTCGCGCACTGGGGCATGGTGCCGCGGATGATGGTCGATACCAGCATGCGCGACCTGTCGGTCGAGCTATTCGGGATGCGGTTCGCAACTCCTCTGTTCATGGCGCCAATCGGGGTGACCGGGATCGTGACGCAGGACGGGCATGGCGACATGGCCGCCGCGCGTGCCGCGGCGATGACCGGAGTGCCGCTGACCGCGACGACGCTGTCGAACGACCCGGTTGAGGCGGTGATCGCGGCGGCGGGGGATACGCCGAGCTTTTTCCAGCTCTACACGCCCAAGAACCGCGAACTGGCGCAGAGCCTGATCGCGCGGGCCGAAGCGGCGGGGGCGACGGCGCTGGTCGTGACGCTCGACACGTGGGTTACCGGCTGGCGGCCGCGCGACCTTAACAGCGGCAATTTCCCGCAATTGCGTGGCCATGTGCTGACCAATTATTTCAGCGACCCAGTGTTTCAGCGGCTGCTCGGCAAGCCGGTCGAGGGGAATTTGCCCGAGGCGGTCCAGCTGTGGGCGAGCCTGTTCGGCAAGGTAATGGCGTGGGACGACCTCAAGTGGCTGCGCTCGGTCACCAGCCTGCCGATCATGCTCAAGGGCATCTGCCACCCCGACGACACGCGCCGCGCGGTCGGCGAGGGGGCCGACGCGATCTATTGTTCGAACCACGGCGGGCGCCAGGCGAATGGCGGGATCGCCGCGATCGACCTGTTGCCGCGCGTCGTCGCGGCGGCGGGCGACACGCCGGTGCTGTTCGATTCCGGCGTCCGGTCAGGGACCGACATGATCAAAGCGGTGGCACTTGGCGCGCGCATGGTCGGGGTCGGGCGGCCCTATCTTTACGGGCTGGCGCTCGATGGCGCCGACGGCGCGGCGCATGTGCTCAACTGCATCCTCGCCGAGGCCGACCTGTTGATGGCGGTCAACGGCCTGCCCACCCTCGCCGCCGTCCGTGCGGCGGGAGCGGAGCGGATCTAGGTCGGGAACCCCGTATATCGGGGAATGTCCGTTGTTGGTGAGGAGCGGTCATTCCTTAAAGAGGAAGTTGTCGTCTGCGTAACCATCGCGCGGGAAGCCAAATGCATAAGCTCGTGACTGCGAACGCAATCCCCAGCGGAAGCTTCGCGCTTCTTCCAACGGTCAACCAGTGAAACGAAGATGCCAACGACACAACTGAGAGCACAAATCCAATGAGCATTGCGCCTCTAAGTAGCATCCGTGCGCGCCGCTCGATCATGAATGCCATATCGCGTTCCAATGCAACGATTTCCACAGCTTGCGCCAACGGAGAAATGTTCGCAATTGGATCGCCTGCTGATCGTCCGCTTCTGGTCTCCGCTCCGAGCCCGACGGGTGGCTCGATCTGGTGGAACGTGGAAACAGGCGGTTCTTTTGCTTGTCGGAAGCAGACTACGGCCCGGACCATCGGGCGATATTGCCGTTCGCGTTGACGGCGAGGCCGTGCCAGCTATCGTGCAGCGATGTCGGCAACCGAGGATTATTACGCGCTTCTGCGGGTCTCGCCGGAGGCCGACACTGCGGTCATTCGGGCGGCTTACCGCGCGCTGATGCGCCGCTACCACCCTGATGTGAACGCCTCGGTGGACGCCGTGGCGAAGGCGAAAGCCATCAACGAGGCGTATGCCTGCCTGCGCGATGAATCGAACCGGGCCGCGTACGACCGGCAGAGGATGCCTCGATCGGGAGGGCAGCGGTCGACGTCTCCGGCGTCGCCTGCCCGGCGTCCGCGGCCGGTTTGGAGTGGGCCGACCCCCCGCGCCGAGCCGTCGACGCCCTGGTTTCGACCGACGTGGGGAAAGGCGGTGGGGCTGGGGATCGCGGCGCTCATCACCAGCATCACTTTCACCATTACATCGACCATCCCCCCGGCCGAGCCGGCGGTCGCGGCGCCGGCACTGGAGGTGACGATGCGCATGGTACCGAAGGCCCCGACGGTCGCAAACGCGGGGGAGCCTGACTGCCGAGGGAAGAAGACTAGCGCGAGCCGGACGGGATGCGGATCGTGACGGCGTCGCCCCGGGGCTGTCACAAGGGGCGGGGTTCGCTCTTGGGTCGTTAGTGGACGGGGAGCTTTGTGGGGTTACGGGCTAGGCGTGCGCGGCGTGCGAAGGGGCACTGGCCAACTCGCGCAAGGTGACCCCTCCCGCGCCGAACTCGAGCCCGACCGTCAGCAGGGCGCGGAACTCGTTGTAGCCGCCGGTGCCGGGGTGAAACGCGTGGAAAAACAGCTGGGGGCGGCCGTCGAGCCCCGGGGCGACCGAGGCGTGGCCCGGGGCGAGCCATGCCGGGGTCGAACGCAGCAGCGGCTCGGGCTGCTTGACGTAAGGGCCGAGCAGGCGGTCCGACACCGCCACGCCGATGCCGTAGGACGGGCTGGTGAAATCGTTGCCGGCGTAGAACAGCCAGTAGCGCCCGGCCTGCTTGGTCACCCACGGGCCTTCGATCAGGTGGCCCTCCCAGTCGAGGTCGTTGGCCAGCACGACGGTCGCCTCGCCGACCAGCGAGGCGCCGTCGGGGGCGAGCCGCTGGGCGAGGATAGGGGTGCTCATCGAGGCGACGATGGTCGCGCCGAGGCCCGAGTCCCGTAGCGCGTCCCTGACCGCCGACCAGTTGGCGAGCGCGGCGCGGATCAGCGGCTGCATCAGGAAAAAGCGCTCCATCGGCCGGCGCGTGTTGGCCCACGGCTGGACCGCGGCGCAGAACGCGGCGGTGCGGCGGTCCTGGTCGTTGTCGAACAAGCTGTCGATCAGCTGCGGGTGGTCGCGCAGCAGCCCGGCGAGCGGGCGCGGCCAATGACTGTTGGTATCGCGCTTCCAGAACAGGACCGGCGCTCCATCGACCGTGCTGATGTGCGAATCGATCACGCTGTCGCCAAGCAACGGTGCGCCATTGTCGATCCACGGCCCCGCCGGGTGCGGGCTTTTCGCAAGCCCGATCGAAAGGATGTTGGCGCGGTCGCGGGCGGTGTAACTCAGCCAATATTCTTCGCCGACCCGGGCCATTTCGGGCGCCCAATAGTCGGCGACCTGCGCGCCCGCGGCGGCCCATCCCGGGGTGCGGCCTTCCTCGAACACGAAGCCGACCGGCTGCCAATGTTCGAGGTCGGTCGAGCGGAGGATCGGAAAGGCGTCGGGTGCGTCGTTCGAGGTGGCGACGAGCCAGTGGCCGTCATCGGCTTTCAGCACCGCCGGATCGCCATAGCCCGCCAGGATCCGCGGCGACAGGTTGGCGGTGATCAGCGGGCGCCACGGTGGCTCGGCCGGTGCCGGGGCGACCTCGTCGAACTGGCGCGGCCGCCTGATCCCGAAATCGCGGGCGATCTCCTCGTAGAAGAGTTCGTAATGCAGCGGGTCGCCGCCGGGGAGATGATAGCAACGCTCGTCGCCGTCGTTCAACGTGACGGTGAAGTCGGTGGCCTCGCCGTTGGCAACGGCGGCGACCTCGAACGCGAGTGAGGGGCGTGTCATGGCCTGCAAAATAGAGCGATGGGCGGCGAAGGATAGGGCCAACCAGCCCGAGATCGATTGTTTCGCCGGCGCTCGAATGCGCTAAAGGCCGCTTCGCGATGACGGCATGTCTGCGAACTGGCAGACCGATCCTTGTCATCGACAGGAACGAAAAACATGTCCGCGCTGAGTCGATCGATGCAACCCGAGGGAACCCGGATCCGCCGCTTGCTGGTCGCGAACCGGTCGGAGATCGCGATTCGGGTGTTTCGCGCGGCAACCGAGCTCGGCATCAAGACGGTCGCGATCTACGCCGAGCAGGACAAGCTGTCGCTCCACCGGTTCAAGGCCGACGAAGCCTATCAGCTCGACGATAGCGCGGGGCCGATCGCGGCCTATCTCGACGGCGCGGCGATCATCGATATCGCGCTGCGGGCCAAGGTCGACGCGATCCACCCCGGCTATGGTTTCCTGTCCGAGAATCCCGACTTCGCCGAAGCCTGCGCGGCGGCGGGAATCCTGTTCGTCGGCCCCTCGCCCGACACGATGCGCAAGCTGGGCGACAAGGTCTCGGCGCGGCACATCGCGATTGCCGCCGGGGTGCCGGTCATCCCGGCGAGCGAGCCGTTGCCCGACGACGACGACGCCACCGGGCGCATCGCCGGGGAGCTCGGTTACCCGCTGATGCTGAAGGCGAGCTGGGGCGGCGGGGGACGCGGGATGCGGCCGATCGAAGACGCTTCCGGGCTGATCGAAGCGGTTCGCAGCGGCCGGAGCGAGGCCAGGTCGGCGTTCGGCCGCGACGAGGTGTATCTCGAGCGGCTCATCCGCCGCGCACGCCACGTCGAGGTCCAGCTGCTCGGCGACCGTCACGGCAACCTGGTCCATCTGTTCGAGCGCGACTGTTCGATCCAGCGGCGCAACCAGAAGGTCATCGAGCGCGCGCCGGCGCCCTATCTGAACGAGGGCCAGCGCGCCGAAATCTGCGAAGCCGCGCTGCGGATCGGCCGCGCTACCGGCTATACCGGCGCCGGAACGGTCGAGTTTCTGCTCGATGAGAGCGATGGCAATTTCTATTTCATCGAGGTCAACCCGCGCATCCAGGTCGAGCATACGGTGACCGAGATGATCACCGGGATCGACATCGTCAAAGCCCAGCTCCACATCGTCGAGGGCGGCCGCATCGGCGTTCCCGAGGAGACCGGCGTCCCCGAGCAGGCCAGGATCGAGATCAACGGCCACGCGCTCCAGTGCCGCATCACCACCGAGGATCCCGAGAACAGCTTCATCCCCGACTATGGCCGGATCACCGCCTATCGCGGCGCGTTCGGTTTCGGGATCAGGGTCGACGGCGGGACGGCTTACTCGGGCGCGATCGTTACGCGCCATTACGACCCGCTGCTCGAGAAGGTCACGGCGTGGGCGCCGACGCCCGAGGAGGTGGTCGCGCGGATGCTGCGCGCGCTGCGCGAATATCGCATCCGCGGAGTCGCGACCAACCTCCACTTCCTCGAGAATCTGCTCAGCCACCCGGATTTTGTCGTCAACCGCTACACGACGCGGTTCATCGACGACAATCCATCCCTGCTCGCCCCGGCGTTTCGCCAGGACCGCGCAACTCGGCTGCTGCGTTACATCGCCGACGTCACCGTCAACGGCCATCCCGACGTCATCGGGCGACCGCGCCCGCCGACCTCGGCGCGCGCGGCACGACCGCCAAAGTTGCCCGGGCCGATCGTTCCTGGCTCGCGGCAGCGGCTCGAGAGCGATGGCCCGGCCGGGGTCGCCCGCTGGATGCGCGAGCAGACCGCCGTGCTCATCACCGACACGACGATGCGCGACGCGCACCAGTCGCTGCTCGCGACGCGGATGCGCACCGCCGACATGGTCGCGGTCGCCGAGGCCTATGCCCGGGGCCTGCCGCAGCTGTTCAGCCTCGAATGCTGGGGCGGGGCGACGTTCGATGTCGCGATGCGCTTCCTGTGCGAAGACCCGTGGGACCGAATCGATGCAATCCGCGAGCGCGCGCCCAACCTGCTGACGCAAATGCTGCTGCGCGGCGCCAACGCGGTCGGCTACACCAACTATCCCGACAATGTCGTGCGCCACTTCATCGCCGAGGCGGCGCGGCACATCGACCTGTTCCGCATCTTCGACTGCCTCAACTGGGTCGAAAACATGCGCGTCGCGATCGACGCGGTGGTCGACAGCGGCAAGATCGCCGAGGGCGCGCTGTGCTACACCGGCGACATCCTCGACCCCGACCGGGCCAAATACAGCCTTGCTTACTATGTCGATCTTGCGAAACAGCTCGACACCGCCGGCTGCCACATGATCGCGATCAAGGACATGGCCGGGTTGCTCAAGCCCGCCGCCGCAACCGTGCTGGTGAAGGCCTTGCGCGACGCCACCGACCTGCCGCTCCACTTCCACACCCACGACACGTCGGGCGCGGCGGCGGCGACGGTGCTGGCAGCGATCGACGCCGGGATCGACGCGGTCGACGGCGCGATCGACGCCATGTCTGGGACGACCTCGCAGCCGTGCCTCGGCTCGATTGTCGAGGCGCTGCGCCACACGCCGCGCGATACCGGGCTCGACGGCGCGACAATCCGCTTGCTCAGCGGTTACTGGGAGGACGTGCGCCACCAATATGCGGCGTTCGAAAGCGACCTGAGGTCGGGCGCGTCCGAGGTCTATCTCCACGAGATGCCCGGCGGCCAGTTCACCAATTTGCGCGAGCAGTCGCGCAGCCTCGGGCTCGCCAACCGCTGGCCCGAGATCGCGCGCGCCTATGCCGATGCCAACCGGCTGTTCGGCGACATCGTCAAGGTCACGCCGTCGTCGAAGGTGGTCGGCGACATGGCGCTGGCGATGGTTTCGCAAGGGCTTGGCCCCGACGATCTGCTCGATCCCGGCCGCGAGATCTCGTTTCCGGCGTCGGTCGTCGAGATGCTGCGCGGCGACCTTGGCCAGCCGCCGGGGGGCTGGCCCGAGGCGATCCAGAAGCGGGTGCTGGGGGACGAGGCGCCGATCACCGTCCGCCCGGCGAGCCTGCTCGGCGCGGTCGACATGGTGGCCGCGCGCAAGCAGGCCGAGAAGAAGTGCGGACGCAAGCTTGGCGAGCGCGAGTTCGCCAGTTACCTGATGTATCCCAAGGTGTTCACCGAGTTCGCCGAGGTCCAGCGGCGCTATGGCCCGGTCACCGCGCTGCCGACCGCGACCTTTTTCTACGGCATGGCGCCGGGCGACGAGATCAGCGTCGAGATCGAGCGCGGCAAGTCACTCGTCATCAGCCTGCAGGCAATTGGCGAGACCGAGGAAGACGGCTGCGCGCGGCTGTTCTTCGAGCTCAACGGCCAGCCGCGCACAATCATCGTCGACGACCGCCGCGCCGGGGTCAAGCGCGCCGCGCGCCGCCTCGCCGACCCCGCCGACGAGCGCCATGTCGCGGCCCCGATGCCCGGGGTCGTCTCGACCATCGCGGTCAGCGTGGGTAGCGCGGTGAAAGCCGGCGACCGGCTGATGTCACTGGAAGCGATGAAGATGGAAACCAGCGTCACGGCCCAACGCGACGGGACGATCGCTCAACTGCTGGTGACCGCTGGCCAGTCGGTCGATGCGAAAGACCTGCTGGCGGTGATCGACTAGAAGGTCGTTTTCAGGCCGCGAAGGCCCGCGCCGCGCGGTTGCGGTGGACGATAACGGCGGGGCTGCTGTGCGAGCGCATGCTGGCTTCCGCCAGCGGCAGCGCGGTCGCGCAGAAAGCACATTCAGCCGACATCCGCCCGATCAGCCAGTGAGTCCGCCCGCAACCGGGACAGTGATTGACCTGATGTTCGCGATAGACGGCGTGATAGCCACGGGCAGCGGGGTCATGCGTCATGCGCAGGTCGCTCAAGGTTGGAATCGTCGACATCGTCATCACTACCTCTCGGGAGGATTGAACGAGCCTGGCCCGGCAAGGTTTCATCGCCGCGACGAATTGGCGGTGAATCAATCGCGGTTACAGGGCGCGCAGTGCTGCCGCCGGGCGCGCGGTCAGCGCCGGGAGCGCCGCGAGCAGCGCCGCGCCGACCGTGACCACGACCGCGCCCAGCGCCAGCGCGGCGAGGCTCGGCCAGTCGGGGCGGAACGGCAGGTCGAAGCTGGCGCCGAGCAGCAACTTCGCCGCCGTGATTCCCGCCGCGAAGGCGCTCAGCGTGACGACCGTCCCGAGCAGTGCGAATTCGATCGCCTGGGTCGCGAGCACCTGGCCCCGCGTGGCGCCGACCAACTTGAGCAGCACGAGGTCGCGCGCCCGGCTGCGGCGGGTCGCGACGACCGCTCCGGCGAGCACGATCACCCCGAGCAGCAGCGCCACCCCGGTCGCGACCCGCACCGCGCCGGCCAGCGCGACCAGCAACGTGCGGACCTGCGCCACGACATCGGCGACGCGGATCGCGCTGACCATCGGCAGCTTTGCAGCAAGCGCCTGTTCGAGCTCGGCGGTCTTCGCGCCCGACTTTGGCGAAACCGTCGCCATCAGCGTGAACGGCGCCTGCTCGAGCGTTCCGGGGGCGAAGATGATGGCGAAGTTGAACCCCATCGAGCGCCAGTCGATCTCGCGCAACGAGGCGATCCGCGCCTCGATCGGGCGGCCGAGGATCGAAATTGTCAGCGTATCGCCGACCTTGAGCTTGAGTGCCCTGGCGGCGTCGACGTCAAGGCTGATCAGCGCAGGACCGCGATAGTCGGACGGCCACCATTGGCCCGCGACGATGCGGTTGCCGACTGGCAGGTCGCGCGCGAAGGTCAGCCCGCGGTCGCCCTTGAGCACCCACGCGCCTTCCGGAACCTGGCCAAGTTCGGCGACCGGCACGCCCTTCACCGCCGTCACCGGGCCGCGCAGCGACGGGACCAGGCGAAGCTCGGCACCGGGCGCCGTCGCTGCTGCCAGCGTGCGCAGGTCCGCCTCCTGCGCGGCGGGAATATCGATCAGGAACAGCGCCGGGGCGCGTGCCGGAAGGTCGTTGTCGATCTCGGCGAGGAGGCTCTGTGCGACGCTCGCCAGCGTCACCAGCAGCGCGAGCCCGAGCCCGAGCGCGACCGACAGCCGCACCGTCGCCGCGCCGGGCCGGTCGAGCGCGGCGATCCCGAGCCGCGCGATCGGCCCGCCACGATGACGCAGGCGCCGTGCCGCGCGGCGGACCAGCCAGCCGATCGCGGCGAACAGCAGCCCGAGGAGCAAGATCGCCGCGACGCCGACCGCCGCGATTGTCGGATCGCGCGCGCTCGCCACCGCCAGCACCGCCGCGCCGAGCACGGCCAGCACGGGCACGAACCACCGCCGCGCGGTTGTCGTCGCGTCGGAGACATCGCCGCGCAGGAGGCTCGCCGGGCGCATCTCGACCGCCGCGGCGAGTGGACCCCATGCGGCGCCGACCGTCACCAGCAGGCCGAACAGTGCCGCTTCGACGAGCGCCCCCCACTGCGGCGAGGGGTCGGGCGCGATCGGCAGCGACGACCCGATCACGTGCGCGGCGAGTGCCGGCGCGGCCGCTCCGACCGCCAGCCCGGCGAGGATCGCCAGCACCGCGATCAGCGCCACTTCGATCGCGAGCATCCCGGCCAACGAGCGCCGCCCCGCCCCGAGTAGCTTCAGTGTCGCCACCGTCGCCCGCCGCGACGCCGCGAACGCCGCCGCCGCGCTGGCGATGCCGAGCCCCCCGATCGCCAGCGCGGCCAGCGCAACGAGCAGCAGCATCTCGGCGACCCGCTCGACGAACCGCCGCGTGCCCTGCCCGGCGTCGTTGCGGTCGGTCACCGACCAGCCGCCGTCGGGAAAACGCGCCTGGAACGCCTTGCCGACCGCCTGCGGATCGCGGCCCGGCGGCAGGATGAGCCGGTAACTGGTGGTTGTCAGGCTGCCCGGCTGGACCAACCCGGTCGCGGCGAGGCCGGCGGGGTCGACCAGCACCGGCGGGGCGAAGGCGAAGCTCGAGATCGACGGCATCTGCTCGACGATCGCCGAGACGGTGAAGTCGGCGTACCCGATGCGGACCGACGCCCCGCGCGC
>JBKJMA010000049.1:0-23508 GCA_046596505.1 Sphingomicrobium sp. | reverse complement strand
CTCCGCCTTGGCCTTGGCAAACACCGCCTCGGACAGCGCGTTGCCATTCGCCGCATCGTCTTCGTTGACGTTGCACACGTAGAGCACGGGCTTGGCGGTGATCAGCTGGGCCTGAGCGAAGGCGCGCTGCTCCTCCTCGTCCCGGGGCACGGTGAGGCGGGCGGGCTTGCCTTCGCGAAGCAGTTCGAGCGCCTGGCCGAGAACGGCGGCGGCGATCTTTGATTCCTTGTCGCCCTGCTGGCCTTTCTTGGCCAGGCGCTCGAGCTGCTTCGCGAAGGCAAGCCCGCCCGCCTCACCGTCCCCCGGGACGAGGAGGAGGAACGCGCCTTGGCGCAGGCCCAGCTGATCACCGCCAAGCCCGTGCTTTACGTCTGCAACGTCAACGAGGACGAGGCCGCGTCGGGCAACGCCCTGTCCGCCGCGGTGTTCGCCAAGGCCACGGCCGAGGGTGCCAACGCGGTCGTCGTCTCGGCCGCGATCGAGTCCGATCTCGTGACGATGGAAATGGACGAGCGGCTCGTCTTCCTCGAGGAAATGGGGCTTCACGAAACCGGCCTCGCCCGCGTCATCCGCTCGGGCTACGACCTGCTCCACCTGCTGACCTTCTTCACCGTCGGCCCCAAGGAAGCGCGCGCGTGGACGCTCGAAAAGGGCCGCAAGGCGCCGCAGGCCGCGGGCGAGATCCATTCCGACTTCGAACGTGGCTTCATCCGTGCCGAGACCATCGCCTTCGACGACTATGTCACCCTGAACGGAGAATCCGGCGCGCGCGACGCCGGCAAGCTGCGCCAGGAGGGCAAGGAATATGTCGTGAAAGACGGCGACGTCCTCCACTTCAAGTTCAACGTCTAGGATCGCTCCCATGATCTATTTCGAAGACCTCGAGGTCGGCCGCGAAGTCGAGTTCGGCCATTACGACGTCACCCGCGAGGAAGTCCTCGAATTCGCGCGCAAATATGATCCGCAGCCGTTCCACCTATCCGACGAGGAAGCCGCCAAGACCCATTTCGGGCGGATTGCGGCGAGTGGCTGGCATACCGCCGCCATGACCATGGCCGTGCTCGTCGCGCACATGGCCGACGAACCGCAGGCCGGGCTGGGCTCTCCCGGGGTCGATGAATTGCGCTGGCTCAAACCCGTCTATCCCGGCGATCGCATCACCGTCCGCGGGAAAGTCCTCGACAAGACCCCATCGCGCTCGAAGCCAGACCTCGGCAGCTTCCGCACCCAGACCAGCGTCACCAACCAGGACGGCGTCGACGTCCTCCGCTTCACCTCGATCGTGTTGATCCGCCGCCGCCCTGCGTAACTAGTGCACTGCCCCCGGCTCCGGACCGCCGGCGATCCCGGCGTCGACCCGCGCCTGAGCGCGCTTCTCCATATTCTCGGGATCGAGCGGACCGACCGGCGCCACCTTGCGCTTCGCCTCGGCCCAGATGTTCTGGTAGCTCAAGTAAGCCAGGATCGTCGCGATGATCAGGAAGATGAGCACCGTGATCCCGGTCGCGTGGCGCGCCTCGAGCTTGGGTTCGGCGGTCCACACCAGGAACGCCGAGACGTCCTTGGCATTCTGCTCGACCGTTGATTTCGTCCCGTCGGCGTAGGTCACCTGCCCGTCGCTGACCAGCGGCGGCGGCATCGCGATATTGAGGTTGGCGAAATAGGGATTGAAGTAGAGACCCTTAGGCGTCGTCGCATCCGGGAACAGCTTCAGCAGCTCCTGGCCCTTCTCGTTGCGATACCCGGCTTGCTTCGCATAGCCGGTGACGAGCGAATGGACGTAAGGCGCTCCGCCCTCGCGCGCCTTGGTGATCAGCGAGAAGTCGGGCGGCAGCGCATTGTTGTTCGCCGCCCGCGCCGCGGTCTCGTTGGCGTAGGGGCTCGGGAAATAATCGGCCGGCAGCGCTTTGCGCGTCGCGGGCTCACCGGTTTCGGGGTTGATCGACGGCACTTCGGTCGACCATTGGTTGGCGATCGCCTTCACCTCGGCATCGGAATAGCCGATCTCGCGCAGGTCGCGGAACGCGACGAGCTTTAGCGAATGGCACGCCGAGCAGACTTCCTTGTACACTTGGAAACCGCGCTGGAGCTGCTGCCGATCATACTTGCCGAACGGCCCGTTGCTGGCGAGTTCAAGTTCCTTCGCCTCGCGATGGAAGATGCTCTCGGCGGTCGGCGCCGGCGGCTCCGTGATGAACGACTTCAGATTGACGAACAGCGACAACAGCAGGACGCCGGCAAAGGCGATGCCGACGAGAAAGGCGAGCTTGCGGATCATGTCGGGTCCTTATTCGGCAGCCACGAGCGCGTGCGTGGTCGCGAGCCCGTAAGGAGCACTTTCCTGTTCCTCGCCATGCAGCACCGACGCCGAGATCGACGACGGCAATGGCAGCGGCCGCTCGATCTTCGACACGAGCGGCAGAATCACCAGGAAGTGGAGGAAATAATAGGCCGCTGCGATCTGGCCGAGCATCACGTAGAGTGGCGTCGCCGGCGCCCCGCCGCACCAACCAAGTAAGATCACGTCGGCGACCAGCAGCCAGAAGAAGCGCTTGAACAACGGGCGGTAATTGCCCGACCGCACCGGCGACGTGTCGAGCCACGGCAGGAAGAACAGCAGCAGGATCGACGAGAACATCGCCACCACGCCCCACAACTTCGCCGGCAAGATGAAGTCGGTCGTGAAAGCGCGAAGGATCGCGTAAAATGGCCAGAAATACCATTCTGGAACGATGTGCGCCGGCGTCGCCAGCGGATTCGCCGGGATGTAGTTGTCGGCGTGCCCAAGGTAGTTCGGCGCGAAGAAGATAAAGAAGGCGTAGAGAATCAGGAACACGCCCATCCCGAACCCGTCCTTCGCGGTATAGAAGGGATGGAACGGCAACGTGTCCTGCTCGCTCTTCACATCGACCCCAGTCGGGTTGCCCGACCCCGGGATGTGCAGCGACCAGATGTGGAGGATGACCACCCCCGCGATTACGAACGGCAACAGGTAATGGAGCGAGAAGAAGCGGTTGAGCGCCGACTGGTCGGGCGCATAGCCGCCGAGCAGGAAGATCCGCAGCGGCTCGCCGACGATCGGGAAAGCCGAGAAGAAGCCGGTGATGACCTGCGCCCCCCAATAGCTCATCTGCCCCCACGGAAGCACATAGCCCATGAACGCGGTCGCCATCATCAGCAGGTAGATGACGAGCCCGAGCATCCAGATCAGCTCGCGCGGCGCCTTGTAGCTGCCGAAATAAAGCCCGCGGAAAATGTGGATATAGACCACCACGAAGAACATGCTCGCGCCATTGGCGTGGGCATAGCGCAGCATCCATCCGGCGTTGACGTCGCGCATGATGTGTTCGACGCTGTTGAACGCCCCGTCGGCGGTCGCGAAATAATGCATCGCCAGGACGATCCCGGTGACGATCTGGGTGACCAGCATCAGCCCCGCCAACACGCCGAAATTCCAGAAATAATTGAGGTTGCGCGGCACCGGATACCCGCCGCCCAGCGCTCCATAGACCAGCCGCGGAAGCGGCAGGCGCTGGTCGAACCAGCGGCTTAAATCGCTCTTGGGTTCATATTCCCGGGCCCAGCCAAAGCTCATGTCTAATGCTTTCCCTTAACCGATTTTTACGACGGTCGGCGAATTGAACGAATAGTCCGGCACCATCAGGTTCTTTGGCGCAGGGCCTTTGCGAATGCGCGCCGCGGTGTCGTAAGCCGACCCGTGGCACGGGCAGAAATAGCCCCCGAACGGCCCGCGATTTTCGCCCTCGCCGGTACCCAGCGGAACGCAGCCCAAATGAGTGCAAACCCCGAGCGTGATCAGCCAGTTCGCATGCCCCGGTTTGGTCCGCTGTGCCAGCGTCTGCGGGTCACGCAGGGTCGACAGGTCGACCGCATTGGCCTCGGCAATCTCCTTGGCCGTCAGGTTGCGGATGAACACCGGCTGCTTACGCCAGCTCGTCTTGATCGCCTGACCCGGCTGGATCTTGGACACGTCGACCTCGACCGAGGCCATCGCCAGCACATCGGCCGACGGCGCCATCTGGCTGAGCAACGGGGCGACCACCGCCACCGCGCCGACCCCGGCGAAGCTCACCGCGGCGACATTGATAAAGTCGCGCCGACGGACGCCGTCTTCGACTACATCCAGCTTCTCGTGCGGCGGATTGGTTTCCAGCGTTGCCATGTTCACCCTTGAAACATCCGTCCGCGAAGGCAGCCGCGACCGGTCGATAAGTTGCTCCGCACCCGGACAAAGCCCGGGACGGCTGGCGCGCCTGATAGCGCCTCGCCCGGATGATGCAAACGCCAAAACGGGCTGAAGCGTGCGCCGCGCCGGTCGCGTCGTTTCGCGGTGTGGACTGCAGCGCGCTTGCGGCGCGCAGGCGACCTGCTAAGCGCGCCGGCCATGCGCATCGCGCTCTACCAGCCCGAGATCGCCGGCAACGTCGGCGCCGTGCTCCGCCTCGGCGCATGCCTCGGCGTCGCGGTCGACCTGATCGAACCGCTGGGCTTCCAGTGGGACGACAAGCGAGTCCGCCGCACCGCGATGGACTATATCGACGAGGTCGACATCACCCGCCACCGCGACTGGGCATCGTTTCGCGCCGCTCGCCCCGGCCGCCTCGTCTTGCTGACGACGAAGGGGACGACCTCGCTCTACGACGACGTGTTCGCGCCCGACGACATTTTGATCATCGGCAAGGAAAGCGCCGGCGTTCCCGATCATGTCGCCGCCGCCTGCGGCCTCGCGGTGCGGATCCCGATCCGCGCTGCGGTCCGCTCGCTCAACCTCGCCACCGCCGCCGCCCTTGCCCTTGGCGAAGCGCTGCGCCAGACCGAAAGCCTGCCATGAAGCCCCTCGACGATCAGCAAACCGCCACCCGAAGCTGGTTCGAAAGCCTGCGCGACCGCATCTGCGCGCAATTCGAAGCGATCGAACGCGAAGTCGGCTCCGCCGCGTCGTTCGTCTTCACGCCGTGGGAACGCACCGAAAGCGACGGCTCCGCAGGCGGCGGCGGCGTTCGCGGCCAGATGACCGGCCAGGTGTTCGAAAAGGTCGGGGTCAACGTCTCTTCCGTCGGCGGCACGTTCAGCCCCGAATTCGCCGCCTCGATCCCCGGCGCGGACGAGGACCCGAGCTTCTTTGCCACCGGCATCAGCCTCGTCGCGCACATGGCCAACCCGCACGTCCCCGCGGTCCACATGAACACGCGCTTCCTCACCACCACGCGGCGCTGGTTTGGCGGGGGTGCGGACCTCAACCCGGCGCTCCCCGATGACGACGATACCGCCGCCTTCCACGCCCGCCTCCGCGCCGCCTGCGCCGCCCACGACCCGACCTTCTATCCGCGCTTCTCGAAATGGGCCGAGGAGTATTTCTGGCTGCCCCACCGCGACGTCGCGCGTGGCGTCGGCGGCATCTTCTACGACCGGCTCGAGGATCATTTCGACGCCCATTTCGCCTTCACCCGCGACATTGGCGAGGCGTTTCTCGACATCTTTCCGCAAATCGTCCGGCGGCGGATGAACCAGCCGTTCACCGACGAGGACCGCACGAAGCTGCTCGAATATCGCGGACGTTACGTCGAGTTCAACCTGCTTTACGACCGCGGTACCCTGTTCGGGCTGAAAACCGGGGGCAACATCGACGCGATCCTGATGAGCCTGCCACCGGTGGCGACCTGGTCATGAGCTATGCGCCGATCGCCGACACCGAACTGGCGGCGGTCGTCACTTACCTCGACATGCGCGCGCCGCCGGGAATGGCCATCCCGCCGTCCCCGCTCCGCCTGGACCTGCGCGAACGCATCGCCCCCGACGCCTACCGCACCCTGTTCCGCACGGTCGGAGCGCCGTGGCTATGGTTCTCGCGACTCGTCGCCAGCGACGCCGAGCTCACCGCCCTGCTCCACGACCCGGCGGTCGCGCTGTTCGCGGTGATCGACGAGGCAGGCGAAGACGTCGGCATGCTCGAGCTGGACTATCGCAAACCCGGCGAGTGCGAACTGTCGTTCGTCGGTCTCGTTCCCGAACTCTCTGGGCAGGGCCACGGCCGCTGGCTGCTCGCCGAAGCCGTCACCCGCGCCTGGGTGCACCCCGGCGTCACCCGGGTCCACGTCCACACCTGCACGCTCGACCACCCCGCCGCGCTTGCCGCCTACCGCCGTGGCGGCTTCACTCCATACGCCCGCGCCATCGAGCGCTTCGCCGATCCCCGCGCCGCGGGTATATTGCCGCCCGACGCCGCGCCTCAGGTGGCGCTGCTCGGCACCCCGGTTTCCGGCCCCGCCTCGCCCGATCGCTGGGCATAGAGCCGCGCCGTGAAGATGGTGAACACCGTCCCGATCAGCGCCTGCATCGCCCCGTCGACCAGCGCGATCAGCAGCGCCGACACGGTCCACGCTTCGGGCTTACCGAGCGCGACGATGACGAGCGCACCGACGACGCTTCGCACCGCGATCAGGATCACCGCGCCGCCGACCAGGAAGAGTGCCGCCGCCGCGAGCAGGCGGAGCACTGCCCCGCGGCTGACCGCGAAGCTGCGCTTGATCAGTTGCAATGGCCCCCCCGCCTCGACCGAAGCGAGTGGTAACATCAGCAGGCAGCGCGCGAAGATGATCAGCATCGCGACAAACAGCGCGGTCATGAGCGCCAGGAGGATCAGCGCCGCGCCGGCCTTGCCCGCCCCGGCCCCGGCCTTGCCGACGACCGCGGCGGCGGCGACGACCAGCGCCAGAACGAACCCCAGGGGGAGGCCGACGACAAGAAATCCGCCGACCAGCGCGGGCAAGCGAGCAGCGCCGTGGCGAATCGCTTCACCCAATCGTTCGCGATGCCCCAGCGCGAGCCGCGCGATCGCCAATTGGCCCACTGCGCCGACCAGGAATTCGGCCAGCATCAGCGCCATCAACCCGGGCGACCGCGCTGCGACCTCGTTGGTCGCATCGGGCGCGGCGAGACTGAAGATCACCGCCGGCAGCGCGATCAGCGCCAGCGCCAGCGGCACGATCAACCGCGTCTCGCGAGCAATGAACGTGGACGTCTCTTCCCACGCTCTCGAAATCGACAATGGCGTCACGCATCTCTCCCAGGCCTTGGGCGTATATGCGGGCCGAGCCAGCGGCTGGCAATCGGGACGGCGATGAACCTGCCCCTCCCCAAATGGCGCGTCGAGCCGGGCCTTCTGCCCTATCCCGCAGCGCTCGTCACGATGGACACGCGCGCCGCGGCGATCCGCGCCGGTACCGCGCCCGAACTCGCCTGGCTGGTCGAGCATCCGCCCTTGTTCACCTCAGGGACCAGCGCCGATCCGGCCGAACTGATGAACCCCGCCGGTTTTCCCGTGTTCGACGCCGGCCGCGGCGGGCGCTTCACCTATCACGGCCCCGGCCAGCGAGTCGGCTATCTAATGCTCGACCTCGATTCGCGCGGGCGCGACGTCCGCCATTTCGTCCACACGCTCGAGGGCTGGCTGATCGCGTCGCTCGCCCGCCTCGGTGTCACCGCGCGGCGCGAACCCGGCCGCATCGGCCTGTGGGTCGGCAACGGCCCCGACGAAGCCAAGATCGCCGCGATCGGCGTGCGGGTGAAACGTTGGGTTACGCTCCACGGCTTTTCGATCAACGTCGCGCCCGACCTGTCTCACTTCGGCGGAATCGTGCCATGCGGAATCCGCGATCATGGCGTCACCAGCCTTGCCGTTTTGGGAAATAAGGCCTCGATGGCCGATCTGGACGTGGCGCTAAGGGCTGAATTTGCCCAATTTCTCTCCATTTTGAGCACAAAGTGCAAAGCCCCTTGAGACATTGCAATCTTTTCGACTATTGTGGCCGTGATTTGCAAAGTGGGGGTCCCTGCTGCAGATCTAATAATCAAGGGAGTTTCTGAATGCGTGCTCTGATCCTGGTCGCTGGTGCGGCCCTGGCGGTTTCTGCTTGCAGCAGCAAGGAAGCCGCGAACAACACGATGAATGTCGATACCAACATGACCACCGAGAACGTCACCACGAACGATACGACAGCGGTTGACGCCTCGTCGAACATGGGCGGAAACATGGCGGCCGATGCCAACATGTCGATGAATGCCACCGACATGAACACGACCACCACCACCAACACCACGACCAAAAACGCGATGTAATCGCGGGCCGGGGCTTGCTCCGGCCGCTGGTCGCTTGCGGCACTCGTGCTGCAAGCTCGAACGATCAAGGGGCCGCCAGCTTGTCTGGCGGTCCCTTTTTTGCGCCTTGCCTCGCGACGCGATTGCCGTAGGTTAACCACTCCACCCAGCGACCGCCCGCGCGAACGGTCCGATCGTCAGAAGGTGCTAGAATTGCTCCGAATATTCTCCGCAATGCTTGCCGTCGCCATGTCGGCGATGCCGACCCTGGCCCCGGCCCAAGTCTATATCGTCCCACCCGTTTTCGCCGGTGGCACGGTCATCGGCAGCGAGGAAGGACTCGGCCTGCCCTTTCCCGGTGCGACCCCGGAGGAATATTCCGCCGCTCTCGTCTGGAGCATGCGCTCCGGTCTCAACGTCGCCGCGCTACAATGCTCGCACTCGGCATTCCTCGACACGACCGACAATTACAACGCGATGCTCGCCGACCACCGCGAGGAGCTCGCCGCCGCCTACAAGGCCGTTACCGCCTATTTCGCGCGCACCGCGGAGGGCACCGGGCCGGCCAAGGTCCGCGCCGCGATGCAGATGCTCAACCGCTACGACACGCGCAGCTACAATGGCTGGTCGACGCTTTATGCCCAGCGCGGATTCTGTCACCAGGCGTCGCTCACCGGCAAGCAGCTGAGGTTCGTGCCCCGCGGCGGCCTGCTACCCTTTGCGCAAGCCAACATGCGCGCCCTTCGCAACAGCCTCGCCTTCGCCGGCGATCCGATCTGGGGCGTGCGCGCGCTGTACGTGTCGATGGCGGAGATTCGCTATCCCGATAAATGCTACGACAAAAACGGGCTGGTGAAGCGCAAGTGTCTGCGCTGATCTAGGGCAGCCCGACGACCTTGTGCGCTTGCAGCGTGAGTCTCCATCGCGGCCGCTCCATCACCAGCGCGATCGACGCGGCCAGCGCCGCCTCGCGCTCGGCGCCATCCATTGGCTGGATGAGTCGATGCGTGAAATCCCATCGCTCCAGCTCGTCGAAATCGATCCCGTCCTGCGGCCATACCAGCTTGAGCTCATCCCCCGAGCGCTGGACCACCTCGGTCGCGGCCTTGGGACTGACGCACAGCCAGTCGATCCCGGGCAGCGCTGCCAGCGTCCCATTGCTCTCCATCGCCACGCGAAACCCTCGCGCATGCAATGCCTCGAGCAGCGCCGCGTCGAACTGCAGCATTGGCTCGCCGCCGGTGACAACCACCAGGCGATGGTCCCGCCCCTCGCCCCACAGTTGCTCGACCATCGCCGCCAAAACGTCCGCACCGCCGAACTTGCCGCCATTCTCGCCATCGGTGCCCACGAAATCCGTGTCGCAAAATCGGCACTCGGCCGTCGCCCGATCCTGTTCCCGGCCCGACCACAGATTACACCCGGCAAAGCGCAGGAACACTGCCCGGCTCCCCGCCTGAACCCCTTCGCCCTGAAGCGTGAGGAAGGCCTCCTTGACCGCGTAGCTCATCGGCGCGCGGCGTAGCGCGTCGGATCGGCGAGCCCCGCCTCCTCGAACCCCTTCGCGCGCAGCCGGCACGCGTCGCACAGCCCGCACGCCCCGCCATCGGCGGCCGGATCATAACAGCTATGGCTCAGCCCGGCGTCGAGTCGCAGCCGAGCCGCCTCGCGCGCGATGTCGGCCTTGGTCATATGCTGCAGCGGCGCGTGGATCGTGAATCCCTCGCCCTCTACTCCCGCTTTCGTAGCGCGATTGGCGAGATTTTCGAATGCCTCGATGAACTCGGGCCGGCAGTCGGGATAGCCCGAATAATCGAGCGCATTGACCCCGACGAACAGATCCCGCGCCCCTGCCGCCTCGGCCCACGCCAGCGCCACGCTGAGGAACACCGTGTTGCGCGCCGGAACATAGGTCACCGGAATCCCCGCCTCGACCCCGCCCTTGGGCACATCGATATCGGCAGTCAGCGCCGAGCCGCCGAACGCGGTCAGGTCGAGCGGCAGGATGATGTGGCGCTCGGCGAGGCTGGCCGCGATCGTCCGCGCCGCGTCAATCTCGACGCGGTGGCGCTGGCCATAATCGACCGTCAGCGCGAGCACGGCAAACCCCTGCTCCCGCGCCAGGGCCGCGCAGACCATCGAATCGAGCCCGCCCGACAGCAGCACCACCGCTCGCTTCACAGCGCGATCCCGAGCCTCGGCGCGATCCAGAAGAAGCCGGCGTAAAGCGCCAGCGTGATCGCGCAGGATATTCCCATCGCCGTCCAGAAGCCGACCCCCGACCGCAGCAGCGCGGGCAGGATCAGGAACAGCGGCAGCGACGGGATGACGAACCAGAAGGCACTCGTCGCCAGCGCGGCGACCTGCTCCGTGTCCCCTCCGCCATCGCGATAGGTCCACATCATTGCCAGCAACGACACCAATGGCAGCGACGCGAGCAGCCCGCCCCATCCGGGAAAGCGCCGCGCGACGTCGGACACGAGTGCGACGATCAACCCAGAAACCGCCGCCTTGATGGCAAAATAAAGCATGGGCGGCGCTTTAACTCCCCGCCATCGCGAATGACAGGGCACAAAAATCGGGCCGCTGCGCGTTATGCGAGCGGCCCAGGTCGGGTTCGTCACCCGTAGGGAGGAAAGCGTGCCCCAATCGGCACCCACCCTGTCTAAGCGATCAATGGTAAACGGTGGCTTAACGCTTGGACCTTTTGCGACCAATGTTAGCGGACCGGGCAATCCCCGGCGCGGCGCGCATGGAGCACATAATCGAACGGCAGCCCGTCCGAGATGCCCTGCGTCTCGACCCGGATCGATCGCGGGGTGAGCAGGGTCATCGCCGACTGGCCAAAGCCGCCCCCCGAGCAGGTGTAATGAACCGTCGCCTGCGCGCCATGCTCGGCGATCACGACGCGCGTACAGGCGCTGCGGCGATGCTCCCACTGGGTCAGAATCATCGGGTCGGCGAGACACGCCCGCCGGGAATTGGAACCATTGGCGCTGAGGCTGATGTCCCACAGCCCGGGCCGGGCGCTGCGCGGAGAAAGAACATCGACCGCGCCCACGAGCAGCGCGGCCGACCCCACGGCGATTGTCGCCATGGCGACTCGCTTATACTCCCTGCCCATGAGTTCGTTTACCACGCCAAGGGTTAACGCCACTATGCGGCGTCGGCCTCGTCGAAATGGATTGGGAAGCTGGTCGCGCAGAAAGCGCAATCGACCCGGATCAGCCCATCGTCGCCGACCATCTCGGCCCGCTCCGCGACTGGAAAGCGGGCGATCACCGATCGGACATAGTCCGGATCGCAGCGACACCCCTTGGAGAAGTTGATCGGCTCCAGCGTTCGCACTTCCTCCTCTTCGTGGAACAGCCGCCAGATCAGATCGTCGAGCGGCACCGCCGGATCGGTCAGTTCCTCGCCCTTGACGGACCCCGCCAGCACCGCGACGTGCGGCCAGTCGGGATGGTCGAGCCGCGTATGCAACCGCTCGCGCCCCTCCTCGCCCTCGGGAAGATGCTGGAACAGCAAGCCCCCGGCGTGCCACCCGTCCTCGCCCTTGTGCGTCGCGAGACGGACGATCGAAGGGATCTGCTCGGACTGGGTAAAATAAGCCTGCGCCGCCTGCGCGAGGCTCTCGCCCTCGAGCGGCACGATCCCTTGGTAGCGTTCCTCGGTCGCCGGCTGGTCGAACGTGATCGCCAGGAACGCCTTGCCGAACAGCGCGAACAGCGACGGGTTCGGCCCCGCGTCGGCCAGCCGCTCCGGGTCGTGGCGCACATAACCGCGCAACTCCCCGCCAAGATAATCGCACACCAGCAGGTCGACGATCCCGCCCTCGGCCTGCGCCTGGAGCGTCATCTGCCCGGTACGATCCTTCAGCAACGTCCCCAACAGCGCGGTCAGGGTCAGCGCTTCGACCAGCAGCCGCTCGATCACCGGCGGATAGCCGTGATTGGCCAGCACCGCATCGAGCGACGCCCCCAGCCGCGCCACGCGGCCGCGCGCATGGCGGGCCGGGATCGTCACGCCCAGCGCGACATCGGAGCTTAAACTCTTCGTCATCGCCGCGCGAGATAGGAGCGGCGCGCCCCGATCACAACTTGCCGAGGCACCACAATAGCAGCGACTTCTGCGCGTGGAGGCGGTTCTCTGCCTCGTCCCAGGCCGCCGACTGCGGCCCGTCGATCACCGCGTCGGTCACTTCCTCACCGCGGTGCGCAGGCAGGCAGTGCATGAACAACGCATCCTCGCCGGCGCGCGACATCATCGCCTCATCGACCGCATAAGGCGCCATCGCCTTTGCCCGATTGTCGCTGTCGCTCTGCCCCATCGACGTCCAGGTGTCGGTCACGATCACATCCGCGCCTGCTGCGGCGACTGCCGCATCGCGAACGATCGGCACGCTTCGACCGCGCGCGGCCGCCGCCTTGAGCATGTCCATGTCGGGCTCGAACCCTTCCGGGCACGCCACTGTCACGTCGAAGAACATCAGCGACGCCGCCTCGATCAGCGAATTGCAGACATTATTGCCGTCCCCGAACCACGCCCATTTGCTCCCCGCGAGCTTGCCCTTGCGCTCGATCAGCGTGAGCATGTCGGCTAGGATCTGGCATGGATGCGACAGGTCGGTCAGCCCGTTGATCACCGGCACGCTCGCCGCCGCCGCCAGTTCCTCGACCTTCGAATGATCGTTCGTCCGGATCATGATCGCGTCGGAGAAACGCGACAACACCCGCGCGGTATCGCCTACCGTCTCGCCGCGCCCGAGCTGGCTCGAAGCGGTATCGAGGATGATCGCGCTCCCGCCCAATTGCCGCATGGCGAGGTCGAAGCTGACCCGGGTGCGGGTTGATGGCTTATCGAAGATCATCGCGAGGACATAGCCGGCGAGCGGCGCATCGGCGTCGACTTTGCCCTGGGGCCAGCCGGCACGGGCCTTCTTGCGGTCCTGCGCATCGTTCAGAATCGCGGCGATCGCCTCTCCGCCTGCGTCGGAGAGGCTGAGGAAGTGACGCAGTTCGGTCACGCCGCTGCCGAAACCTTATACTCCGACGCCGCCGCCGACAGCCCGTCGACGAATTCGCGGATATGCGCTTCCTCGATGTTGAGCGGCGGCAGTACGCGGATGACATTGTCCCCCGCCGCGACGGTCAAGATCCCCCGCGTTCTCAGGTACAACACGAAGTCGCGGCTGTCGGTCTTCATCTTGAGCCCAAGCATCAGGCCCATCCCCCGCACCCCTTCAAAGATCGCGTCATGGTTGGGGATCATCTGCTCGAGCGCCGAGCGCAACCGCTCGCCGGTCGCCTTCACCTGCGCCAGGAACTCGTCGTTGGCGACGACATCAAACACCGCCTGTCCCGCCGCCATCGCCAGCGGATTGCCGCCATAGGTCGACCCGTGCGTCCCCACGACCATCCCCGCCGCGGCCTTCTCGGTCGCGAGGCATGCCCCGAGCGGGAAACCGCCGCCGATGCCCTTGGCGGTTGCCATGATGTCGGGGGTGATGCCATATTGCTCGTGCGCATACAGCGTCCCTGTCCGCGCCACGCCGCACTGGACCTCGTCGAGCAGCAGCATCAGGTCATGTTCGTCGGCGAGCGCGCGAAGTCCCTTCATGAACTCCATCGACGCCGGGCGGATGCCGCCCTCGCCCTGCACCGGTTCGACCAGGAAACCTGCCGTATGCTCGCCGATCGCCGCTTTGGCTGCCTCGAGATTGTCGAACTCGACCACGGTGAAGCCGGGCAGCAGCGGCTCGAAGCCATCGCGCATCTTCTCCTGGTTGGTCGCGCTGATCGTGCCGAGCGTCCGCCCGTGGAACGCATTCGAGAAGCTGATCAGCTCGAACTTGTGCTTGTTGCCGTGGACGTGATGATAGCGCCGCGCGGTCTTGATCGCGCATTCGACCGCCTCGGCGCCCGAATTGGTGAAGAACACCGTGTCGGCGAAGGTCAGGTCGACCAGCCGCTGCGCGAAGGCCTCGCCCTGCGGGCTGCCATAAAGGTTCGACACATGGACCAGCGTCGCGGCCTGCTCCTGCACCGCCTTCGTCACATGCGGGTGGCTGTGACCGAGCAGATTGACCGCGATCCCGCTTGCGAAATCGAGATATTTCTCGCCGCCCTCGCCCCACAGATAGGGGCCCTCGCCTCGCACCGGCCGCACGGGCGAGCGCGGATAGACGGGCATGAGCGGCGTGATGGCCATGAACGGCTCCTGTAGGGTGATTGGCTGGTCCGGGGCCTATAGCCAGCGCACCCCAAAAGGAAAAGGCGCCCGGTCGAAACCGGACGCCTCCCCTACAGCCTTCGGCGAGAAGCCGTGCAGCCTAGTCGTTGTCGCGATCGTCGCCATTGTCGTGGCGGTCGCCGTCACGATGGTCGTCGCCACCATTCTGCCAGTCGCCGTTCTGCTGGCCATATTGGTATTGGCCATATTGGTTCTGGTACCCAAAGCCGCTGCCCCGATCATAGCGGCCGTCACGGTCGTTCGCATTGTAGCTGACGCGCTGCTCGAGCTGCTGGATCTGGCGCTGGAACTGCCACTGCTCGCGGCGGTCGATGCCGTTATAGGCCGACTGGCGAACCATGTTGCGCAGCTGCAGCGCTTCATAATCGAGGCGATAGGCCTCCTGCCCCGAGAGCGACCGATTGCGAGCGAGCATCCGGATCTGCTGACGGACCTGATCGACCCGGGCGATCAGGAAACGCGCGTCGCCGCGGTTGTACTGGTTATTATAGCCCTGATTATAGCCATAATTCGGCTGGGCGTAGCCATAGCCCTGCTGCGGGTAATATTGCGCCGCAGCGGGGCTGGCGACGGCGGTCAAGGCCGAAGCGGCGACGGCGGCGCTGATGAGGAACTTACGCATTGCACTGTCCTTTCCGACAAGTGGAGTTGCAATGCTTCTATGTGACCTCGCCTGCGCCGACCCTGAACGCGTCCGTTATCCGCCGTTCAACTTTGGTACTGCCGCGCGCCCTAATTCTTGATCTTCCACCCGCTCCTGAGCAACGCATAGCAGGCCGCCCACAGGACAAGGTTCAGGACCAGCAACCCCGCCGCCCCGATCAGGATCGGCGAATCGCTCACCCCGAGAAAACCATAACGGAACCCCGAGATAACGTAGAAAAACGGGTTGGCATGACTGATCGCACGGAACACCGGGCTTAGCTGATCGACCGAATAAACCGTCCCCGACAGCAACGACAGCGGCAGCACGACGAAGTTTGTGACCATCGCCGACTGGTCGAACTTGTCCGCCCAGATCGACGTCAGCAGCCCCAGCAGCCCGAGCATCACCGACCCCATCAGGCCGAACCACAGCACCGCCACCGGATGCTCGATCCCGACCGACACGTTCGGCCACACCAGCAGCGCGATGAACACCGCCGTCCCGACCAGGAACGCGCGCGTCACCGCCGCCCCGACGATCCCGGCGATCAGCTCCCCCACCGACAGCGGCGGCATGAGGTAATCGACGATCGTCCCCTGCATCTTGCCGACCAGCAACGCGAACGACGAGTTGGCGAAGCTGTTCTGCAGCATCGCCGAGATGATCAGCCCCGGCGCGATGAAATCAGCGAACCGCACCCCCATCACGTGCAGCCCCGAACGCCCCTGCGCCACGGTAAAAATGGTCAGCAGCAGCAACGCATTGACCGCCGGCGCCCACAGCGTCTGCATGTGGACCTTCAAAAACCGGCGAACCTCCTTTATATAGAGGGTCTTCAGCCCGACCCAGTTGACGCCGTTCAAGGTCGGGAACCCCGGCTCGAAGCGGACCCATGATGAATGGGGCGTCGGATTGGTGGTGGAAGGCTGGTCGTTCACGGCCTCATCGCCTATCGACTGGGCAAGGGACGCGCAACCGCTTGCGGCTGCGATTGACGGATTCGCGCGATCGGCAACGATGCGCCTCAAGATTGGAGTGAGCATGAGCTGGACTGACGAGCGGATCGACCGGCTGAAAGCCATGTGGTCGCAAGGGTTGACCGCGAGCCAGATCGCCGACGATCTCGGCGGGGTCAGCCGCAACGCGGTGATCGGCAAGGCGCACCGCCTCGGGCTCGATTCGCGCCCGTCGCCAGTGAAGCCGGGCGAAGAAAAGGCGAAGAAGGCCAAGGCCGCCCCCGCCGCCAAGCCGACCGCCGCCGCGAAACCCGCCGCCGCCGCACCGCCCGCTCCCGTTGCGAAGAAGGCCGAGCCCAAGCCCGCTCCCGCCCCGCGCTCCGCCGCGACGGCTCCGGCCGCTCCGCCCGCCCCGCCGGTGCGCAAGCCGATCGTGACCGACGCCGCCAACATGCCGGTGCAGAACCTCGTCCCCGCGCGCGAAGGCGCCGACCCGTCGACCATCCAGTACCGCTCGGTCGGCCCGGGCGGCTTCATCCGCCAGGGTCCCGGCGACACCCAGGCGCCGATCCCCCCGGCCCCGCCGCGCCGCCTCGTCCCCGCCAAGCCGTCAGCCGAAGTTGCCGACCGTACCAGCCTGCTCGACCTCAACGACCGCATCTGCCGCTGGCCGATGGGCCATCCGGGCGAGCCCGACTTCCACTTCTGCGGCGACCACGCCAACCCGGGCTTCCCCTATTGCGTCGCGCATTGCGGCGTTGCCTACCAGGCTCAACTCCCTCGCCGCGACCGCCGCCCGCCGCCGCCGTTGCCCTACGGGGGGCCGCGCGTTCGATGACAGCCTGATTGTTCGCGATCAGCCGCGAGCGTGAATTGGACTGTGATAAAATCGCGACCCGCGCTGACGATCGTTTCGTGATACCCCAGGCCGGCCGACCGTCGACCAACATTGACTCACATTAACTTGTGGTTAAAACTGTTACTTTGGTCAACCTTGGGGGTATGACATGTCCACCGTCGAAGCAGCTCGGTCGAACAATCGTTACTTGTTGGTTGGTGCAGGCGTTCTGGCAGTTGCCGTGGGCGCTTATGGGCTGGGCCGGGTCTACCCGGCTCGCGGCCCGATCGCCGGGACGATCGCCCCGGCCGACCGCTATGTCGTCAGTCAGGTCGGCGCCACCGATGTTGCGCTGGGCGATACGTCGGTCCCGCTGCTGATGCAGACCGACGCATTCGAGGTGATGAGCAAGAACCCCAGTTTCCGGGCGCTGGCGTCCGATCCGGGGTTTGCGGCGCTGGCCAGCAGCCCGGCGGCGATGGCGGCGATGGCTGCTAATCCCAACGCATTCGCCAAGTTGGCGCAGGACAGCAACGCGTTCAACGCGGCGTTGCGTGCGGCCCAGGCAGTTTCGGCTGCGGCGATGGCCGGCGATGCCCAGTCGCGCGCGGCGATGGCGATGGCGATGAACGCCAGCGCCTTTCGCCAGATCGCCGCCCAGCCACAGATGCTGAGCGCGATGGCCGAGCACCCCAATTTCTTCGCCTCGATGGCGCCGCACGGCGCGGCGCTGCAGGCGATCGCTGCCAACCCGGCGGCCTTCGCCCGCTTCGCCCGTGACGCCAGCAGCTTCCGCGAGGCGGCGTCGCAGCCGACGGCGGTCGCCGCCATGGCCAGCAGCCAAGCGGCGTTCAAGGCGCTCGCCGCCGACGCCCGTGCGATGGACGCGATTTCGCGCGATGCCACGGCGTTCAACGCGATTGCCGCCAATTCCAAGGCATTCAGCGACTTTGCCGGCAACGCCAAATTGTTCAACTCGGCGGCGATACAGAGCGCGATGTCGGCGATGGCGGTCAACGCCGACGCGTTCAAGGCGGCGTCGCGTGACGCGGCGGCGCTGGCGGCTTCGGCCAGCGCGGCCTCGGCATTCGATGCCAAGGGCATGCTGGCGTCGATGGCGGCCAGGAGCAAGGTCGATGCGGCGGCGGTCGCGGCGGCCAACGCCAACCCCTCGGCGTTCGCATCGATGACCGCCAACCCGGCGGCGTTCGCGCAACTCGCAAACCAACCGGCGGCGCTGGCTTCGTTCGCCTCCCATGCCCAAGCTTATGCGGCGATCGGCCAAATGGCGGCGTTCAACGCGCTGGCGATCAACCCGTCGTTCGCTGCGGCGCTGCGTAGCGGCGGCCTGTCACAGGCGATGCAGTCGAACTGACGTTCGGTGTGAGCGGATCGGCGTCAGGGTTAGCGTAGCGGGGGGCAGGACTTGCAGGGGCGGGAGAGCGTTCGTGCCTTTGCAAGGGCGCTGGTGGTGGCTTGGCTGGGCGCAACCGCCCTCACCACGACCGCAATCGCCTCGGCCGCCGTCGCTCAAGTGCAGCCCGAACCGTTGCCGCCCCCGCCCGACACCACCACCGTCAAGGAAGGGCCGCCAGTTGCCGGCGCGCCGGTGGCACCCGTTCCAGCGACCGCCAAGTCTCCCGAGCACGTTCCGCCCGATGCCTCGGGAATTAACCTGTCGACGCTCGAGACGCGCAATCTTTCGCTGCTCTATTTCGACCCGGTCCAGACCTATCTCACACCGTATATCGCGCGCAGTATCGAAAACGCGCTGGCGGCGCACAAGCAGCGGTTCAACTGGCAGCCGTGGGACCGGACGACGGTGCTGCTCAAGGATTTCGGCGATTACGGCAATGCCGCGGCGCGCTCGTCGCCCAACAATGCGGTGCTGCTCGACGTCGCCCCGCTCAGCATCTCGATGGAGACCTTCACCCCGGGCGAGCGCTTCTTCACGCTGATCAACCATGAACTGGCGCACGTCGCGACGATGGATGTGTGGAACCGGCAGGACGCGCGCTGGCGACATTTTCTCCACGGCAAGCCGATGCCGATCCAGGAACACCCCGAATCGATTCTCTACAATTACCTCGCTACCCCGCGCAACAATGTCCCGCGCTGGTATCTCGAAGGCTCGGCGGTATTTTTCGAAACGTGGATGGCGGGCGGGCTGGGGCGCGCGCAGGGCGGCTATGACGAAATGGTGTTCCGCGCCAAGGTCCGCGATGGCGACCGCCTCTATTCTCCGCTCGGGCTGGAGAGCGAAGGGACGGCGGTCGATTTCCAGGTCGGGGTCAACGACTATCTCTATGGCACGCGATTCAATAGCTGGCTGGCGCTGACCTATGGGCCCGATCGGCTGGTCGAATGGCTCCGCCGAGACGAGGGCAGCGCCGGTTTCTACGCCACCCAGTTCCGCCGCGTTTTCGGCATCTCGCTCGACCGGGCCTGGGCTCGTTGGCTCGCCGACGAGCGCCTGTTCCAACGCGCCAACCTCGCCCGGCTGGCCGCTTACCCCCTGACCGAGGTGACCCATCTCAGCCCCAAGGGACTGGGGTCGATGTCGCGCGGCTATGTCGATGAAAAGACCAATTCACTGGTCGCCGCGTTCCGTTTTCCCGGTCAGATCGGCTTTCTTGGCACGATGGACCTCGCCACCGGTCGCTTGCGCAAGCTCACCGAGCTGAAGGGGATGATGCTCTACAAGGTGACCAGCCTGGCGTTCGACCCCGATGCGCGCAAAGCCTATTACACCAACGACAATTACGCCTTTCGCGACCTGATGGAAGTCGATGTCGATAGCGGCGCCAAGCGCATGCTGCTCAAGGATGCGCGGATCGGCGATATCGTCGTCAACCCGCGCGACAAGTCGATCTGGGGCATCCGCCACCAGAACGGCTATGCCACGCTGGTTCGAATCCCGCCGCCCTATGCCGGGTTCAACCAGATCCATACCTTTGACTATGGCCAGGTCCCGTTCGACCTCGACCTGTCCCCCGACGGATCGTTGATCTCGGCGAGCTACGGCGAGATCGACGGCAAGCAATCGGTGAAGGTGTGGAAGACCCGGTCGTTCGAGGACGGCGGCACCCCCGACGAGGTGGCGCGGCTCGACCTGCCGCCATCGACCCCCGAAAGCTTCACCTTCGCCCCCGACGGCAAGTCACTGTATGGCACCAGCTACTATACCGGCGTGTCCAATGTCTTCCGGTTCACCATCGCGACCCAGAAATATGAGGTGCTGTCGAATGCCTCAACCGGTTTCTTCCGGCCCATGCCGCGGCCCGACGGGCGGCTGCTGGTCTATGAATATACCGGCGCCGGGCTGACCCCGTCGCTGATCACGCCGCACGTTTATGA
Source organism: Sphingomicrobium sp. (assembly GCA_046596505.1). GTDB lineage: Bacteria > Pseudomonadota > Alphaproteobacteria > Sphingomonadales > Sphingomonadaceae > Sphingomicrobium. Next base: position 3,341 of record JBKJMA010000049.1, on the reverse strand, counting down.
CGACCTCGGGACGGTCGAATTCCTCGGTACCAAGGTGATCCGAACCCACCCCGAACTCAAGTCATGGGGGGTGGGCTCGCCGTCGAAGATCGACCTCGACCCGCTGGTCACCGAGCGCGGCCATTATGTCGCGGCGCGGCGGATGAAGCTGGCGGCGGCCTATCCGATCGTCGAGGGCTATCAGGGGCGGCCGTCCTTCGGCTATTATTTCCATGTCGAAGACCCGATGCAGTTCCGCCAGTTCAGCGCCAGCGTGTCGGTCTCGCCGTTTGGCACCCTGCCTGCCGCCCAGCGGCTCCACGCCGACCTCGAGCTCAAGACCCTCAACTGGAAATTGCGCTATTGGCACAATGACGCCGACATCTATGACCTCGCCGGACCGATCAAGCGCAGTCGCAAGGGCGACGCGCTGATTTTTCGCTATGACAAGACCCGGATTTACGATCCCCCGCGACAGCTCGACCTGTTCGGCAGCGTCGCTGGCTATTTCGGGCTGGAGCAATTGCCGTCGGCGCAAAACATCGCCTCGCCGCGTGACATCCTGTCAGTCGAGGCGGGCATCAAATATACCGACACGCGCAAGGCGCTGGGCGGGGTTGATCATGAAAAGGGCATTGCTTGGCGGCTGGTCGCCGGGGTCGACCATGCGTTGGGGCAAAGCTATCCGCATCTCACCGGCGGAGTCGATTATGGCGTGCCGCTGCCGTTGGCGAACAGTTCGGCGTGGATCTATGCCCAGGCCGGGATTGCCGGGGGTCGCGCGGCAAGCCCGCTCGGTGCCACTTATTTCGGCTCGTTTCGCAACAACTACGTCGATAACCGGCCCGAGAAACGTTATCGCGAGATCGAGAGCTTTCCCGGGTTCGGGATCGACCAGGTCGCCGCGCGGCACTTTGCCAAGGCGACGGGCGAAATCAATCTGCCGCCGATCCGCTTCGCCGAAATCGGCACGCCGGCGTTTTTCCTGAGCTATGCGCGGCCGGCCCTGTTCGCCGGCGGAATGGTGCTGCGCGCGCCCGACGGAACCCGCTATCGGCTGGCCAATGTCGGGACGCAGGTCGACCTTGCCTTCACGGTGGCGATGCGGCTGCCGATGGTCCTGTCGCTGGGCGCCGCGCGCGGGTTCGGCGACAAGGATATCCGAGGTCGCACCGAATATCTGGTGTCGCTGAAGATCCTGTGATGATCGACGCACTCAACTGGACGCTGGCGCTGGCCCCGGTGCTGCTGCTGGCGGTGCTGTTCGAATGGCTCGACGTGTTCCGGTTGATGGACAAGCGAGAATTGCTCGGGCTGCTGCTGCTCGGCGGGCTGGCGGCGCTGGCGGCATGGCCGGTCAGCGGGCAGGTGCTCGACAATCTGCCAATGGGCTTCACATTTTACAGCCGGGTAGTGGCCCCGTGGATCGAGGAAGCGCTGAAGGGCGCGGCGATCCTGTGGCTGGTATGGCGCAACCGCGTCGGCTTCACCCTCGACGCGGTGATTTGCGGCTTCACCATCGGCGCCGGTTTCTCGGTGGTCGAGAATGTCTTCTACCTGCTGCGCTATCCCGACCTGGCGGCCGGAGTGTGGTTGGTGCGCGGGTTCGGCACGGCGGTGATGCACGGCACCACCACCGCCATCCTCGCCACCATCGTCCACGAACTGGGCGAGGGCGCGGAGCGGCGGGGCGGCGGTCGCTTCCACCTCAGCCTGCTGTGGTTCGTACCCGGCTACCTCGCCGCCAGCCTGATCCACCTTTCGTTCAACCAGTTCCCCAATTCGCCGACCGAAGTCATGACGGTGACGCTGGCGGTGGCGCCGTTCGTGCTGTTGCTGCTGCTCCGGCTGGGCGCGCGCGAGACCGAAAGCTGGCTGGTCGAGGAACGCGCCGAGCATGAAGTATCGCTGGCGGCGTGGCGCGGCGGCGGCTTTCCCGACGACGCCAGCGGTCGTCGCATCGCCGCGCTGGTAGCGCGGGCCGGGGAACAACAGGGTCGATTGATCCGCGCCTATTGCCAGCTCAAGACCGAGCTGGTGCTGGTCGAGGAGCGCGAATTGCTCGACCACCACCGCCACGTCGAGCCCGACCAGCGCGTGGCGCTGCTCGACCAGCTCGCCGAGCTGGAGCGGCTGCGGGGGGCGATTGGCCAGGCCGGCTTTGCCGCGCTGCAGCCGCTGTTGCCATTCAGCCGCCACGACGATTGGGAATTGCTCGAACTCAAACATCTGCTCCGCTACCATTGATGGCGCAGCGAGTAAGAACTTTGGCCTGCTGGGCCGCGCCTTGATCTGCGATTTTACGTAACGTTCTTCTGCAGCGGGCGTTATAGAACTGCCGCGAAAGCTATGCCGCAACGCCGGGGGGCCTACTAAAATGCCGAGATTCGCAGCGGTCGCTTTTTAATGGCCGTCATTCTTATCGTTGAAGACGAGGTGTTTATTTGTCAGAATGCCGAGTGGCTCATCAGAGATCTGGGCCATGACGTACTGCTGGCTTGCAACCTCGAGGAAGCGCTTGTCCATCTTTCGGCATCCGGCCCGGTCGACGCGCTCTTTGTCGACATCCGCTTAAATGTGCTGGCGCTTGGTGGCTATGACATCGCCAACCAGGCAATCATGCTGCGGCCGGATCTCAGGGTGCTGTACACCTCGGGCAGCCCGCTTACCGCCGACATGACAGACCAGTTCGTCGCTGAAGGACGATTCCTTGAAAAGCCCTATTCGAACCAGCAGCTCGAATTTTCCATCGGGGAACTTCTCAACCCACCCGAGCAACCACGGCGCACCCAGCCGATGCGCGTTTGAGTCAGGACAGCAAATCCCTATTCCAGACGCGGCGACAGGGCCGACCCATCCGCCAGCTCAGGCCCTAGACAACCGCCAGACGGCAGAATCGATCGTCAAGGCGGACGCGCTGCAACGCGCGATCTTCAACAGCGCCAATTTCTCGAGCATCGCGACCGATGCGAGGGGCGTGATCCAGATCTTCAATGTCGGCGCCGAACGCATGCTGGGCTATACCGCCGCCGAGGTGATGAACTCGATCACCCCGGCCGATATCTCTGATCCGCAAGAGCTGATCGCGCGGGCGCATGCCCTGAGTGCCGAGCTTGCGACGTCGATCACGCCGGGCTTCGAAGCCCTGGTATTCAAGGCGTCGCGCGGGATCGAGGATATTTATGAGCTGACCTATATCCGCAAGGACGGCACGCGGTTTCCCGCCGTCGTCTCGGTCACGGCGCTGCGTGACGCGCAGGACGCGATCATCGGCTATCTGCTCATCGGGACCGACAACACGGCGCGCAAGCAGGCGGAGGAGGCGCTCGTGAAGGCCGGCGCACTCCAGAGCGCAATCTTCA
>JBKJMA010000022.1:0-4184 GCA_046596505.1 Sphingomicrobium sp. | reverse complement strand
AAGGGACGCTCGGCATCGTCACCGCCGCCGCGCTGCGCCTCGTCCCCGCGATCAGCGACCGCTCCGTCGCCTGGCTTGGCGTCGCCAGCCCCGAGGCCGCGCTCGCTATCTTGCGTACCCTCGAACGCGACACCGGCCGCATCGAGGGCTTCGAGATCGTCCCCCGTGACAGCCTCGAGAAGGTCCTCCTCCACGTCCCCGGCACCCGCGCTCCGCTCGCCGGCGAGCACCCGTGGCACGTCCTCGTCGAGGCCACCGCCCACGACCCCGCCGAAGAGCCCTCGGCCGCGCTGTTGGCCCGCTTGCTCGCCCCGCTGATCGGCATCGACATCGTCGACGCGACCATCTCCGCCAACGAGGCTCAGGCCCGCGCGTTCTGGCATTTGCGCGACTCGATCTCGGAAGCCGAGCGCGCCATCGGCCCCGCGCTCCAGCACGACATCTCGGTTCCGGTCGACACCATGCCGCGCTTCATGGTTGACGCTGCGCGCGAGGTCGAAGCCGCCTTCCCCGGAACGCATGCGTCGGGTTTTGGCCACCTTGGCGACGGCAACGTCCACTTCCACGTCCGCCCGCCCGAGGCAGACCAGACCGGCTGGATTGCCACCAACGGCGCCGCCGCGTCGCGCCTCGTCCACGACCTCGTCGCCGCAGTCGGCGGCTCGATCTCGGCCGAGCATGGCATCGGCCAGATGAAGAAAGTCGAGCTCGCCCGCCTTGGCCCGCCGGCCCGCCTCCATGCCCTGCGCGCAATCAAGGCCGCGCTCGACCCCCACGGGATCATGAATCCCGGCAAGCTGATCGATTGAAGGACGCACGGGCATGGAAGTCGAACTCAGCGCCGAGGCCAAGGACAAGCGGCTCAACCGCTTCGTCGCGCTCACTGTCGTCATCCTCTCGGTCGCGACGGGTCTGGGCAACATCAAGGACGGCAACATCGTCCAGGCAATGGCGCAGGCGCAGGCCGATAGCCTCGACCGCTGGAACGAATACCAGGCGACCCGCACCAAGCTCCACATTGTCGAGACCGCAGGCGCCGAGCTCGCCGCCAGCGCCGACCCTGCCCGCGCCGCGCCAGCGCTCGCCATATTCGACGCCGACGCCGCCAAGTACAAAGCCGAGTCCCCCGCTCTCGCCCGGGAGGCCAAGGAATTCTCCGCCCGATATGATGCGCTCAATGTTCACGACGACCAGTTCGACGCCGCCGAAGCCGCACTGACTACCGCCATCTCGATCGCCGCGGTCGCCGCGCTCACCGAAAGCTGGCTCCCGCTGATCGCCGCCTGGGTGTTCGGCGCATTCGGGATGTTCATGACCCTGTGCGGGTTCGCCGGGTGGCCGTTCCACCCTGACGTGCTCAGCACGTTACTGGGATGAATTTCGGAACAGTGTTCAGGCACGCCCGTTGCACTGCAATTCGAGGAGAAGCAGTATGAAATACCGGCGATTGGGCAGCAGCGACCTCGAAGTGTCGGAGATCTCCCTCGGATCGTGGCTGACCTTTGGAGTCGGGGTCGAGGCGGACGCCGCGCGGCGCTGCCTCGATGCCGCGTTCGACCAGGGTATCAATTTCATCGACACTGCCAACGTCTATGGTCGCGGAGCGGCGGAATCCTTTCTTGGCGACGCGCACGCCGATCGTCCGCGCGACAGTTACATCCTTGCGACCAAGGTGTTTTTCCCGATGTCGGATGAGGACCATGGCCTGTCGCGCGGCCAGATCGAGAAACAGGTCGATGCCTCGCTCGCCCGGCTCAAGACCGACCATGTCGATCTTTACCAATGCCACCGCTACGACGACGCGACCCCGCTTGAGGAGACGATGGCCGCTCTGACCGAGGTCGTGCGGGCGGGCAAGGCGCGCTTCATCGGCTTCTCCGAATGGCCCGCGGACAAGATCCGCGCAGCGCTGGCGATGACCGGCGTCGAGAAATTCGTTTCGAGCCAACCGCAATATTCGCTGGTCCACCGCGACCCCGAGGAGGAGGTCATCCCGCTCAGCGCTGCGGACGGCATTTCGCAGATCGTCTGGTCGCCGCTCGGCCAAGGTGTGCTGACCGGCAAGTACAAGCCCGGTGCCGCGCCGCCAGCGGGCAGCCGCGCGACCAATGACCAGATGAACCAGTTTATCGGCGGCATGCTCAAACCGCGCCTGCTCGAAGCGGTCGAACAGCTCAAGCCACTCGCCGCAGATGCCGGCCTGTCGCTCCCCCAGTTCGCCCTCGCCTGGGTGCTGCGCGAGCCCAATATCGCCTCGGCAATCATCGGCGCCTCGCGGCCCGAGCAGGTCATCGACAACGCCGGCGCGTCGGGCGCGAACGTCCCACCAGAACTATTCGTGAAGGCGCAGGAAATCGTCACAGCAGGCATGTCGGCCGGCTGAGCCAGGCCACGCGCGGCCGTTAATCCCGGTCTAGAACCGGGTCGACACGCCGGCATAGGCCTGCAGCCCGGGCGTACTGCGATTGAGGCCAATGTTGGTGCCGGCATCGAGTTGCAATATCGGGGTCGCGAGATAGGCGAGCGACAGGTCCGCCGAATATTGCCGGACATGCCCACCCGGGTCGTAATTCTGCGCGGTCCATAGTTCGGCGCTGGCGGCGAGCTTCGACGACAGCGCTTTGCCGACGTCGACCGCGCCGACCAGTTGGGCGTGATGGCCATCGAGATTGGCGTTCTCCAGATCGTCGATCTCGGGAGTAATGGTGACGCTGAATCCGCGCGGTAGCGAAAACACCCCTGTCCCGACCAGCCCACCCTCGACCTTGCGATTACCGATGCCGAGCTTGGCGGTCGGGATTTTGATAAACGGTTCGACCGCGAACTGCGCCTTCGCATCGCTCGCGGTTAGCCGCTGCTTCACGCGCAGGAAGAGGTCACCAATCCCGCGAATACTGCTCACTCCCGAAGAGGTGCGCGTCCTGATCGTCTGATAGGGCGTAATCGACGCTTCGATGTCGGTCGACGTGGTCAGCCCATATTTGAGTAGCGGGTTGGTGTAGAGGATGGTGTCGCTGCGGACCCCGTCGACATCGCTCTTCGTCCAGTTGACGAGGTCGGTTTCAAACTGGACCATCCCCTTGGGCACGGTGCACGCCGAGGTCGCCTTGCTCGGGCGGTCGGTGCACAGGGCGGGGGGACCGACCGCGGGAGCCTGCGCCAGAGTCGCGCCCGGAACGATCAGCGTGGCGACGAAAAAAAGGTACAAATTCGTCATCGTCGTTCCTTCGTCGCTGCGATGAGACAAATCAATCCTCGGATCACATCATCAGTTTGGTGCCATGGGTGTTGACGGGGAACAGTCCATGCCCTCGGGGCCGTGACTTGCTACACGTGTCTGGGCAATGAGCCCGCCAGTTTTCCGTGGGAAGTGGGCTGGCCCCTTTCAGGCGACAGTTCGCGAAAGGGGGCGATCGAACCGCCCAACCCTTGGTATAAACGAGATGTCTTATTTTCTAAGGGGCGAGCCAGTTGGGCCCATCCTCGAGCAGCTAGGATCGCAATACTGGGGGATAATCGACGGTTGAGCGGACCGCGTATTACTCTCGACACTAATTGCATCATTAACCTGTTCGACCGCGAAAGCACCTCCGCACATCGGTGTCTGAGATTAAAACAGCTCATCCGTTATGCATTCGACGGCAGATCAGAAATCGCAATTACAACGCCGCTGGAAACGGGGCGGGAGCATTACAAGAATTAGTAACGTCGCCGCGCCCTCATCGCCACGCTCAACATGTTTGCAGTTAGCGCACACTTGCCGGCCACGGCACCAGTCGCCGTTCATCACTACTGCCGCCCCCCGGTTCTGCGAGGCTTCATCTACGACCGTCACCGGCGATGGAGGCAACAAGTCAGTAGCCAACAACCCGGACCACTCGTTCAAAGCCACTTATTCGCCGGGGTGGCCGATTCTCATTTCAAGACCCAAAGCCCAGCGCCGCTGGAAACCACGCCAGAAACCCGGCACCTTCTTGGACGCGGTTTGACCACCTACATTCTGGAATGCTGCGAGGGGCCACTGACCGTTGCCTGCAACCGACGGCGTGACATCAAGATAGGCCGATTTTTCGTTATCCCCTTTGAGGTGGAGGTCAAGAAAGGCCGTGATGAAGTGCTGATTGATGGCATTGATCCGTTCGGTCCGCCAGACAGGTTCGGCAAAATACTCCCGGGTTGAAAAA
>JBKJMA010000174.1:0-7337 GCA_046596505.1 Sphingomicrobium sp. | reverse complement strand
GTCTCCGCCACCCGTGCGTAGAGGCCATGACGTTCGGCCCAGTCGGCGTCCCGCCAATGGGCGTCGAGGGCGAGCGCACTGTAGGGTCCGCGTCCGATCTTGTGCTCGATGACCGGGCCGACGACGAACGGTCCGATGCCGACGGCGAGCTCACTCAGCCGGATCGACGCACCCCGCGTCGCGATCGCGTAGTCGGCCGCGGCGGCGACGCCGACGCCTCCACCAACGGTTTTGCCCTGGACGCGGACGATGATGGGCTTTGGGGCGCGCGTCATCGCCAGGATCACTCCGGCGAAGCCGAGGAAGAATGCCTTGCCCGTTTTCTCGTCAGCGATGGATTTGAGCTCATCGAACGATGCCCCGGCGCAGAACGGCCCGTCGCCGTCGCTGCGCAGCACGACGACATTCACGTCGGCGCGTGCGGCGATCGACTCGATCGTCGCCGCCAGTTCACGGAGCAGGGCGCCGGGGAGGGAATTCCCCTTGGTGCCTCCGAAGGTGATCGTGGCGATGGTGTCGGAAACCGCGGTTTGGACTGGCATGCTTGAATTAACCGCGGCTGGGGGTATTGAACGAGGGTTTGGGCTCTAAATTGAATGAGGAGAAGCAGATCCCTCGCTTCGCTCAGGATGACAGACGAAGCAGATCCCTCGCTTCGCTCAGGATGACAGACTATGGCCCAGAACGCTATGCAGCAGGCTCCGGAAGATCCGGAAAAGAACGCCGAATTCGAGGCGCGGATCGCGCGCGGTGAGAGCATCGAGCCGAAGGACTGGATGCCCGAGCGCTATCGGAAGCAGTTGATCCGGATGATGTCGCAGCACGCGCACAGCGAGATCGTCGGCATGCTGCCCGAGGGCAATTGGCTCAGCCGCGCCCCGAGCTTGCGTCGCAAGGCGATTCTGTTCGCCAAGATCCAGGACGAGGGCGGTCACGGCCTCTACCTCTATTGCGCCGCCGAAACGCTCGGCACCAGCCGCGAGCAGATGATCGCTGCGCTCCACTCGGGGCGCGCCAAGTACAGCACCATCTTCAATTACCCCACGCTGACCTGGGCCGATATCGGCGCGATCGGCTGGCTGGTCGACGGCGCCGCAATCATGAACCAGGTGCCGCTCCAGCGCACCAGCTACGGTCCCTATGCGCGCGCCATGGTCCGCGTCTGCAAGGAGGAAAGTTTCCACCAGCGTCAGGGTTATGAGATCATGATGGCGATGGCCGGGGGGACCCCCGAGCAACGCGCGATGGCACAGGATGCGCTCAATCGCTGGTGGTGGCCGAGCCTGATGATGTTCGGCCCGCCCGACGATAATTCGCCCAATACCGAACGCTCGATGCGCTGGCGGATCAAGCGCGACACCAATGACGATCTGCGCCAGAAATTCGTCGACGCGACCGTCCCGCAGGCCGAGCTGATCGGGCTGAAAATCCCCGACGCCGACCTCGAATGGAACGAAGACCGCGGCCACTACGATTTTGGCGCGATCGTGTGGGACGAATTCTACGCGGTCGTGCGCGGCGAAGGCCCATGCGCGAAGGAACGACTGCAGGCGCGCCGCAAGGCGTGGGACGACGGCGGCTGGGTGCGGGAGGCCGCCAACGCCTATGAAGCGAAGCGAGAGGCGAGGAAGGCCGCCTGATGAGCAAGGCCGTTTTATGAGCAAGGATTGGCCACTGTGGGAAGTGTTCCTCCGCTCGCGCGGCGGGCTGAGCCATCGCCATGTCGGGTCCGTCCATGCGCCCGACCCCGAACTCGCCATCCGCCACGCGCGGGATGCCTACACGCGCCGTTCGGAGGGGGTCAGCATGTGGGTCGTGCGATCGACCGACATCGTCGCATCGGACCCTGACCAGTCGGAATCCCTGTTCGAACCCGCCGCTGACAAAGTCTATCGCCACCCGACCTTCTACGACCTGCCCGACGAACTGAAGCATATGTGATGCCGTCGCTTCAGACGATCCAGCCCGACACCGTCCTCGCCACCGAGCAGCACCCGGCGCATGTCGATTACCTCCTCCGTCTGGGCGACGATAGCCTCATCCTCGCCCAGCGGCTTAGCGACTGGTGCGGTCATGCGCCGGTACTCGAGATCGACTTGAGCCTCGCCAATTTGGGGCTCGACCTGATCGGCCAGGCGACGCTGTTCCTCAACTACGCCGGCGAGCTCGAGGGCAAGGGCCGCGACGGTGACGCCCTCGCCTTCCACCGCGACGTGCTGGCGTATCGCAACTGCCTTCTGGTCGAACAGCCCAACGGCGACTTCGCCCAGACGATCGCGCGACAATTCCTCTTCTCGACCTACAGCCTCGGCCTGTTCGAGGCGCTGAAGAATTCGACCGACCCGCGCATCGCCGAGATCGCGACCAAGGCGGCCAAGGAGGTCACCTATCACGCCGATCTGTCGGCCGACTGGGTCATCCGACTGGGTGACGGCACCGAGGAAAGCCGCCGACGGATGACTGATGGCCTCGACTGGTATTGGCGCTTCGTCGACGAACTGTTCGACATGGACCCGGTCGAGCAGGGCCTTGCCACTTCCGGGATCGCCGCCGACAAGGCCGCGCTCCGCTCCGCATTCGACGCGACCGTTACGCGCGTCCTCGCCGAGGCGACGCTCGACCCGCCGGTCTATCCCTATGCCGTGCGCGGCGGGCGCGTCGGCCACCACAGCGAGCATCTCGGACACTTGCTCGCGACGATGCAATACCTTCCTCGCGCCTACCCCGACGCGAAGTGGTGACGCAGCTCGACGCCGCCGCGGAGTCCGCGATCCTTGCGACGCTCGCCACCGTTCCCGATCCCGAGATTCCAGCAGTCTCGGTGATCGATCTCGGCATCGTCCGCGGCATCCGCAGGCACCCGCCGGCAGTGCTGATCACCCCGACCTACACCGGTTGCCCGGCGACCCGCGTTATCGAACAATCGGTCCGCGACGCACTCGACGCCGCCGGGTTCGCCGCAATCCCGGTCGAAACGATCCTGTCGCCGCCGTGGACCACCGACTGGATCAGCGACGCCGGCCGCGCCAAATTGCTCGCTTACGGGATCGCCCCGCCCTCCCCGCGCGGCAGCGACGTCGTCGCCTGCCCGCAGTGCGGATCGACCGACACGCGCGAAGTCAGCCGCTTCGGCTCGACCCCGTGCAAGGCGCTATGGCGTTGTCTCGACTGCCTCGAGCCGTTCGACCGCTTCAAATGTCACTAGGAGCCTGAATGTCCGCCGGTTTCCACAGCCTTGAGATCACCGAAGTCCGCCGCGAGATCGACGATGCGATATCGCTCCGCTTCGCCCTTCCCGAAGCCTTGCGCGACTCCTTTCGCTTTACCCCCGGCCAGCACCTCACGCTGCGTACTCAGATCGCGGGCGAAGACATCCGCCGCAACTATTCGCTGTGCGTCGCCCCGCACGAGCAGCAGCTGCGCGTCGCGATCAAGCAGATCGCCGGCGGGGTCTTCTCGACCTGGGCCAACGCCACCCTCAAGCCCGGCGACCGGATCGAGGTCATGCCGCCCCACGGCAGCTTCACTTGGGCGTTCGATCCCGCGCGACGCGCGACCTATGCCGGGTTTGCCGGCGGATCGGGCATCACCCCCATCTTGTCGCTGCTCAAGACCGCGCTTGTCGCCGAACCGGGCAGCGATTTCATCCTGCTCTACGGCAACCGCACCAGCAACAGCATCATGTTCCTGGAGGAAATCGCCGAGCTCAAGAACCGTTTCATGGACCGGCTGCAGGTCTATCATTTCCTCGAACATGAGGAGGAGGATGTCGAGCTGTTCAACGGCCGGCTCGATGCCGACAAGATCGCCGAGGTGCTGACGAGCCTTGTCGACCCCGCGGTGATCGACGCCGCCTTCATCTGCGGCCCCGGCCTGATGATGGACGCGGTCGAGGCGGGCCTTCGCGACGCCGGCGTGCCGCCCGAGCGCATCCTGATCGAGCGCTTCACCGTCGGCAAGCTCTCCACCGCGCAGGCCGCCGCGATGCATGCGGTCGAACAGAGCGCCGCCGGCCGCCACGTCAGGCTGACCCTCGAAGGCCGCCGCCGCACGGTCGTGTTCGACGCCGACCAGGGCAGTATCCTTGAAAACGCCCGGGCTAGCGGAATGCCCGCGCCCTATGCGTGCAAGGCCGGAGTCTGCGCCACTTGCCGCGCGAAACTCATCAGCGGCGAAGTGACGATGAAGGTCAATTACGGCCTCAGCGCCGAAGAGGTCGCGGCGGGCTATGTGCTGACCTGCCAGGCGGTACCACTGACGGGCGACGTCGAGTTAGACTACGACGCCTGAGGTTTAGGTTCGCGGCGCAACCAGGGCGAACGCCATGTCGGCGACCATGTCGACGCTCGCCGGCCCCGCCGCATCGAACCAGGTGTGGGTCCAGTTGATCATCCCGAACAGAAGCATCGTCTGCACGCGCGCGCGCACCGGATCGCCCGCCAGCTTGGGATCGATCTCGCTCAGCAACCGCTGCACCGCGGCGACCAGCTTGCGCTGCTTGGCAACGATGCTGCGGCGCTTGTCGTCGGGCAAGTGCGCGAGGTCGTTGAGCAGCACCTTCTGCCGGCTCGCCGCGCCGACATAGTCGGTCATGAACAAATGCAGCAGCCGATCGAGCCCCGCGCGCGCCGAAAGGTCCGCCGCCATGACCTTGTCGACATCGCCGACGAGCTGGTCGATGTGACTCAGCATGACCGCGTAGAGGACATCCTCCTTCGACGGATAATAATGATAGATCAGTGATTTAGACGTGTTGCAGGCGCTTGCGAGATCGGCCACCGAGGCACCCCGAAAGCCATGTTCGGCGAACAGCTCGGCGGCTTGCTCGACGATCGCCGCGCGCCTCTGCTCGTAATCGGCCGCCTGGGTCCGCGCCAAATCCTGCCTCCCTCTTCCCCGTCGGGTAACAGGAATAGCCGACCGATCAATCGGTCAATTGATTGGCCAGTTTTCGATCGCATCGACGAACGCGCTCAGCCACGCATTCGTCTGGTGCCCGTCGAGCACGCGGTGGTCGATCGTCAGCGAGACATAGGCCATCGGCCGGATCTGGATCGTGTCTTGCCCGTCGACCTCGCGCACGACGACGCGCTTTTCGGTCTTGCCGATACCGAGGATCGCCGACTGCGGCTGGTTGATGATGATCGGCGAGGCGAACAGCGACCCCGATACGCCGTGGTTCGAAATGGTGAAGGTCCCGCCCCTGACGTCGGCCCCCGTCAGCCGGTTGCCTCGCGCCTTGGCGGTTAGTTCGCCGAGCTGGAGCGCGATGCCAAGTAACGACTGGGTTTGGCAGCGCGCGATCACCGGGACGATCAGCCCCTTGTCGCCAAGCGCCGTCCCGACCCCGATATTGACGTCCTCGAACAGCTCGATCCGGTCGTCGTGCCAGCGGCTGTTGACCGCCGGCGCGGTGCGCATCGCGGCGGTCGCGGCGGCGATGAAATAGGCGGTGAAGGTGAGGTTCGCGCCGTCCTTGTCATACGCCGCACGATGCGCCTTGCGGTGGGCGATGATCGCGCTGAAATCGCACTCGAATACCGCCGTGACATGCGGCGCAACAGTCACCGAATTGAGCATGTTCCCGGCGATCGAAAGTCGCATCCGGTCGTGCGGCACACTGGTCACGCCACCCTCGGCAGAGACTTGAGGCGCCACCTTCGCCGCGCTCCCCGACGCCACGAACGCATCGACATCGGCGCGCGTGATCCGCCCCCCACGCCCCGTCCCGCTGATCGCCGCCGGATCGACCTCATGCAGCTTCAACGCCCGCTTCACCGATGGCGAAAAGCAAGCATCACCGCCCCCTTCCCCGACCATGCCGAGCGCAATCGAGGGACCTTCGCCAACCAATTTTTCCTCGGACTTGCCAGTAACCTGACCGACCGAAATGCGCCCCAGCAGCGCGCCCGGTTCAGCCTCGGCATCGCTCTCGAGCAAAATCTCGCACAGTATCCCCGCCCCCGGCGACGACACCTCCTGCGTTACCTTGTCGGTCTCGAGCTCGACCAATGGATCGTTGAGCGCCACCGCATCGCCGACCTGCTTGAGCCACGCGCGCACGACCGCCCTGGTCCCCTCCTGCTCGTCGGGGACGCGCACCTCGATCATCATCGCGCCGATCAAAACGCCACCAGCTCATCGATCCTGGCCGCGATCCGTTCGACCGACGGCAACGCCCAGTCGAGCAGCACCGGGTTATGCGGGCTCGGGATGTCGGGCATCGTCAGCCGCGCGACCGGCGCGTCGAGATGAATGAACGCCTCCTCCGCGACCACCGCAGCGATCTCCGCTCCGAACCCCGCGGTCTGCAGATCCTCATGGACGATCAGGCATCGCCGCGTCCGCCGCACGCTCGCCAGCACTGCTTCCTTGTCCCACGGCATCAGCGTGCGCAGGTCGATCACGTCGGCCGACCGCCCTTGCGCCGCTTCCTCGCAGCGCGGCACCATCGCCCCCATGTCACGATCGTGATGTCGTTGCCTTCGCGGGTCGCCTTCGCCTTGCCGAACGGCAGCGCGAAATCATCTCCCGGATAAGCCCGCCGCGCCCACGCCGCGTCGAGCATTGCGCGATGCTCGAAAAAGATGACCGGGTCATTGCCTCGCAGCGCGTTCCGCAGCAGCCCGACCGCGTCCTCGGCGTTGGACGGCACCGCCACCTTCCAACCCGGGTTATGGATGAACGCGACCTCGTTGGTCTGGCTGTGCCAGGGGTCGCCGCATTTGAAGAATCCGCCCGGGATGCGCACCACCATCGGCGCCGCAAACCGATTGTCGGTTCGCCAGCGCATCGTCCCGCAGTCGTTGATCTGCTCGGTCGCCGGCTCGGCATATTTGCGGAACTGGATTTCAGGCACCGGCATCAGGCCCGCCAGCGCCATCCCCACCGCGCGCCCGACGATCCCTTCTTCGTTCAGCGACGTATCGAACACCCGGTCGGGGCCATATTTGTCCTGTAGCCCTAGCGTCACCGCATGGACCCCGCCCTTGGGCCCGACATCCTCGCCGAATACCAGCATCCTGGGGTTGGCGCTAAGTTCCTGGTCGAGCACGCGGCGGATCGCGGTGACCATGTTGATACGCTGGCCCTCGGGCGCGGCCACGTCGGTCGTCGCGTCGAGGCTCAGCCCCGCGCCGCCGCCGACCTCGGCCGCCTCGCCTTCGTAAAACACATTGCTCGTGACCCGCTCGGGCGGCGACGGCGCGCGCGCCTCGGCTTCGACCCGCGCCGCCTCGACATCGTGCGCAACACTCGCCTCGATCCGGCCCCAGTCGAGGTGCGGCGCATAAGCCCTCAACTTGGGCAGCGGATCGCGCGCCCATTCGTCCTCGACC
>JBKJMA010000060.1:0-10459 GCA_046596505.1 Sphingomicrobium sp. | reverse complement strand
AGTACGACCAGCAGCACCAGTCCGGCGGCGAGCAGCGCGACCGCGTGAAGTCCCGACAGCAACGGCCGCAAGCTGTCCGCATGCGCGACAAACCGTGCGCCTCGTACCGCCGTTTCGATCCGGCGGCCGATCGCGACCGGATCGGCATCGGGCCTGAGCTCCACGTCGATCATCGCCGGCAGCGGGAGGTCGCCTCCCGCTGCTGCAGCGGGACCCAGCCAGCGCTCGAGCGTGGCGCGCATCTCGCTCTCCGGCACTGGCCGCGCGCTCGCGACACCGGCCGCCGAGCGAACCGCGGCCACCACCGCCGGCAACCGTGCGGCGCCATCCGCAAGCTGCACCGAATAGCGCTGGCTAACCCCCGCCGAAACAATCTCCGCCACATTTTTGAGGGAGAGGCCGGCGGCGGAGACGGTGACGATCAAGAATACCATAATCATGATCACCCACGGTGTGGCACCGCGCAAGCCTCCGCCGGGGATCAGGCGGCGGTCGGGCGCAGAGGCAAACAGCCAGTTCATCGAGCCCCCGGCCGCGGCGGATGGCGCAGCGTTCCGGTCGGGTCTGCCAGTGTGCCGTTCTCCAGTCGGATCAAGGATGCACCGGGGGTAGCGGCAATCAACCCCAGGTCGTGCGTGGCAATAACGACCGTCGTGCCTTGGCGATTCATCGCGGTGAGCAAGTGGAGGATGCGCTGCGCCATCGCCGCATCGACGTTGCCGGTCGGCTCGTCGGCGATGATGAGGTCGGGGCTGGCGATGACCGCGCGGGCGATCGCGACGCGCTGCTGCTCGCCGCCCGACAGCGTCGCCGGCCGCGCGCTCGCCCGGTCGGAGAGCCCGACCCACGCCAGCATCTCACGCACCGGACCCTCGACCGACATCTCGCCCCCTCCGCTAATGCGAAGCGGTAGCGCGACATTGTCGAAGACCGACAGGTGGCGGACCAGCCGGAAATCCTGGAACACCACCCCGATCCGCCGCCGCAGCGCCGGCAATTCGTCGCGCGCCAGCTGGTTGACCTCCTGTCCAAACAGGCGAACCGCGCCGCGCGTCTGCCGCTGGGCGAGATAGAGCAGTTTGAGCAGCGAGGTCTTGCCCGCCCCCGATGGCCCGGTGAGAAAGGTGAAGCCACCAGCCGCGAGGCGCAAGTCGAGATCGCGCAGCACTTCGGCGCCGGTGCCGTATCGCAGGCCGACGCGCTCGAATTCGACGATGGACGCTTCCCCCGACACAACCCCGGTGTCGCACACGGAGCGCCGCCTTGCCAAGCAGCACGCATTGCTGTTTACCGCCCTGACGTTTCACCGAAAGACGGCGCGCGCATGATCCTCACCTGTCCCGCCTGCGGAACCAGCTATTCCGTCAAGGACGGCGCCATTCCCCCGCAGGGTCGCAATGTGCGGTGCGCGTCGTGCAAGCATAGCTGGCACCAGGACGGCGAGCTGGGTGCAATAACGCAGGCCCCGGTCTCGCCGAGCGAGCCACCGGCCCCGTGGCCCGAACCGGGCCCGACGCCCCAGTCCGAGCCAATCACCGGGCCCGAGCCCGAATCCGAGCTCGAATCCGAGCCTGGCCCCGATCCGGAAGCCAGCGCGGAGGTCGAGCCGCCGGAGACGAGCCCATCCGCCGAGCAGTTCGAGCGCGGAGACGTGCCCGAAAACGAGGCGGACGCCGTACCCTTCCCCACCCCGAACCGACCGATCGCCGCAAAACAAAGCGTCGCCTACGAGTATCGTCGTGATCCCGGCGTCTCGCTGCAACCCGGGATCGAGCACGATAGCGCTGCCACAGCCGATTCGGCGGTCGCGGTTTCGGCAAACAGCGAGGCGGCCTCGGTGGACGCGACCGACCCGTCATCCGACTGGAACGACGCCAGCTACGCCGCCGACGAGTCGCCCGATCCACGCCGCAAGGCGCCACTCATCATCCTCGCGCTGGTGCTGTTCGTCGCGCTGATCGCCGCCGCCGCGTGGTTCTTTGCCCCGTCATCGTGGATGGCGCGCGCCGGGCTCGCCAGTGCGTCGACCGACAGTCCATTGAAGCTGATGGTCACCAGTCAGGACCGGCAAAAGCTCGCCAGCGGCAATGATCTAGTCTCGCTCAGTGGACGGGTGATCAATCCGACCGACGCGACCCAGGCGGTGCCCGCGCTTCAGGCCGACCTGCGCAATGGAGCCGGTAAGCTGGTCTACAGCTGGACGATCGCCCCGCCCGCGCCGCGCCTGCCACCGCGCGGCAGCGCCAGCTTCAACGCCGCAGAACTCGGTGTGCCGGCCGATGCGACGTCGCTGACCCTCCGCTGGGCTAACTAGACACTCTTTTCAGGGAAATTCGACCAACTGCGCAGGCTGCCGCAGGCCGTCGATGCGCACCGATGCCCGATGAAACAATCCGCTCTCCGACGGACGCGATCGGTCGAAATGCACTCGTGCACCCTCGATGATCCGAACCATTACGCGGGCTTCTCCATGAACCCGGCCGTTCGGCACGAAGCCGATCGGTCCAAGCGCCGGCGCGGTGGCATAAACGCTGGCCGCTGCGAGGAAGAGCGCGATCATGCCTTCTCAACGCACGTCCCGGCGCCAAGGTAAACAGCGCGTTTACCACTGTCCCGCGCCGGGACCCGATCATGCCCGGCCGATTGGCCCACGCCGCGATCCCAGCGGGCGCGGCCGATTGGCGTTGCGCGGCCGGAAACGCTTTGCTAGTGGCCGCGCCTTGCCAGAGGCTCCCGATCGTTGAGCCTGTTCACGTGCGGTCGTGGCGGAATGGTAGACGCGCAGCCTTGAGGTGGCTGTGGCCGAAAGGCCGTGGAAGTTCGAGTCTTCTCGACCGCACCAGAACTGAGCAACCCGCTCATTGCCGCGACGGCCAAGTCGTCTCAGACGACTATGGTTAATGCAGGGCCGGCCCCGGCGACGCATTGGACGCGATCTGCGGCAGGGTCGTCGGACGGATCGGCCCGAGCCGGACGGTCGGCTTGCCGCCACTGACAACAATCGCCGCTTGCAGCGCGGTCGCCGATTGGATCGCGGCGGCCGAAGCGGCGGCGATGCGCGCGGTGTAATGACCGTAAGCAACCGAATCGAAGAGAAAATATCCGTCATAGTCGCTTCGCGTGGTCGCGACGGTCCTGCCGGCGGCGTCGACCAGTTCGATGTCGACACCTTCGAAGCCGCCGCCGCCCTCCTTGACCAGCACGCCTTCGACTGTGCCCGCGCCGACCAGACCGATTTCGACCTCGGCGGCGATGCCAGGGCGCGGAGTGACGACTTGCAGCGCCTTGCGCGGCGTGAGCGTCGGATCTCCGAGGCTCGACTGATCGATGCCGACCGCGACCGGCTGATAGATGGCGAGGCCACCGACCGTCGCCTGGCCGCGCTTGTCGGTCGGCTGGGTCGCGGTCCGGGTGCCGGTGGTGATCAGCGCGCCGGGCTCGTCGGGTTCGCCCGGATCGCGCAGGCCATTGTCGTTGGAGTCGCGATAGACCCGCGCGCGGACCATACCGGCGCTCGCCAGGGGCTGGCGCGACGGGCGGAAGCCGCGCGACGGGTCGAGCGAGAAATTGACATTGAAGCCGACCGCGACCGAACCGTCGGTCGCCGCCTCGGCGGTCAGCGCGACCGCCATCGAGTCGAACCGGCGAATATGCGACAGGCGCGCGCGACCGCGGCGGAACTGGCCGTCGTAGCCGAGCCCCGTCTCCCAATCGGCCTTTTCCGAGGCCGACCAATAAGCCGAAAACTCGACCTGCTTGATGCGGGTCGAGGGTTTGACGTCGAACGTGCCGCTGCCGCGCAATCGAATCCGGCCGATGTGGCCAGCGCCGATCAACGAGGCTTCGACGGTGTCCGGCGGCGCCGGGCCGTGCGCGTTGCTGGTGTGACGGTAGCGCAGGTCGGTGCCGAGGTTGAACCGCCCGATGTTCGCCGACAACCGCCCCGCGGCCTCGAGCTCGCGCGACGAATCGGCGCGGTCGACGATCCGCAGCGAGGCGGTCGCGGGGACGACCGCGCGGCCGATGTGGAGCGGTGCCGATAGTGCGAGTTGCGCTTGGCGAATCGATCGCTCGCGGATCCCGTTGAGGCGGAAGTCTCTGGCAAACAACGCTTCTCCGGAAATATTGAGGCTGCCGAGCTTGGCCAGCAGCGCGCCCCGACCGGCGAGCCCGCCGTGACTGTCGCGCACCCCGGCGACTTCGATCAGCGCCTTGCCGATCGACCTGCGCACCGTTCCCTCGACGAAGGTGAGCCGCTCGTCGTCGACCATCTGCATCGTCGCGGCGAGCCCGATCGAGGTGCGTTCGTCGAGGCCATGTTCGAGCGCGGCGGTCGCCTGGAGCTTCGGCACCAGATGATTGTCGCGCGGCGCGCTATGGAGCGCGACGAGGTCACGCGCGGGCTGGTTGACCCCGGCCCAGTACCAAGTCTTGCCGGGCGGTGCGGCGGCGTCGGCGACGTTGACCGTCTCATTCCGGCTGCGCAATTGGCCTTGCGGGCCGTAGAGCCGGATTTCGACCTGGTTTTCGCCATAGAGCAACGGCACGTCGTCGAAATGATAGCGTTGGTCGCTACTCGCCGGCGCAAAACCGAGCAGTTCGCCATTGCGATAAAGTTCGGCCTCCCAACCGGCGGGCAATTCGCCTTCGAAATGGGTGCGGTCGAACGCGGTCGGGGTAAACAGCGGCCGATTGGTGACGACCGCGCCGCGGCCGACTGCGCCCGATCCAATCAGCCGGCTGTCGAACCCCGCGACATCGCCGAACCCGAAGTGGGTCGCCTTGAGTGGGCCGAGCAGGTTGGCGTCGGGATCGGACTTGAAGGCGTGGAAGCGCACGCTGTTGGGCTTGCCGCGCACGTCGGTCGCCATTTGCGCGTCGTAGGACAGCGTCGCGACTTCTCCGGCGGCGAGCAGCGAGGCGCGGCGATCGACGCGGGTGCCGCTGCGCGCGTCGTAGGTTACCCCGCCGCTGACGACGAAATCGAGCGCCGGGGCGCGCCATAGTCGGTAGGGCAGGCGGACTTGCGGCAATTCGCCGAGACTGAGGCTCGCCTTGTGCAGCCGGGCGGCGCGATCATGGCGTTCCTTAGTCAGTTCGACCGGCAATTTTGCCTCGGATTCAAGCAGTAACATCGATCCGGCGAGCGACGGCTTGACGCCAATCGCGAACCAGCGGGCGAGCGCCCCGGTCTCGACGCACCAGCCCTCGGGGGTTTCGCGGACGGTTCCGCTCGAGAGCATCTCGTGCTTGCCCGCAGCATAGGCGACCTGGCCGGTGCCGAGGTCGATACTGATCCGGTTCTTCTCGTTGAACGCCCAGCCGCTGGCCTTTTTCGCCGCGAGGTCGATGTGCATCGGCACGTCGAGCGTGGTGAGGAAATCGCCGAGCAGGACGCACGTCCCTTCGGGGGTGCCATAAGCGCGGACCCCGTCGCCAAGCCGCAGCTGGCGAATGTTGACCTCGAGCATGTACTGGTCTTCGGGGT
This sequence comes from Sphingomicrobium sp., assembly GCA_046596505.1. Lineage (GTDB taxonomy): Bacteria > Pseudomonadota > Alphaproteobacteria > Sphingomonadales > Sphingomonadaceae > Sphingomicrobium. The sequence continues at coordinate 4,971 of JBKJMA010000060.1, read as the reverse complement.
CGGCGGTCCACGACGCGCCCGAAGGGGCCGAGGCCGCGCCCGTGGCAACGCTGCCCGCGGCGAGCGCCGGCAGCGTCAGCGCGGCGACGAGGCCGCGAACCAGGCTGCGGGCTAACCGCAAGCGTATGGGCTCCTCGGCCTTCCCGTGGTCTCAGCGCAGCACCGCGCTGGTCTCGGCGATCACTTCGGGTCCCATTTCGGTGGTTTCGACATATTGCACCGTGACCGGGCCGCTGGCCGAGGCGAGCAGCTTGTCGTTGACCGGGATGGCGATGCTGCGCGTGGCCAGTTCGGTATAGATCGCTACGCCGCGCTGGATCGCGATCGGATCCTTGATTCCGGCCTTCATCACGCGCACTTCGCCGAACGTCGAGCGGGTGCCGCTGCGGCTCAAGTCGAGCGCGATCGCCGGCTTGCCGTCTTCCTTGACGAGGTGGACGTTGGCGATGCCCGCCTTCGCCTGGAGATTGCCGAGGCGGACGATCACCGGGATGGTCACGCCATAGACCGGGGTGAGTGCAAAGCTGATGCCCTTGGCCTCGGTGGTCGGGGCGGCAACCGGGCGTGGCGCCGGGATTGCGCGGAACAGCAGGTGGACGCGATACTCGCCATCGGCCAGCCCGGCCGGAGCGCGCGCGGCGATGTTGATCGTCTGCGGCTGGTTGGGCGGTAACGTGACCTTGCGCGGGGCGTAAAGGATCATGTCGGATGCGGCCTGTTCGGCGCTGTTCGGGGTCGGCACGTCGACCAGCGTCCCGTCGGCGGTCATCCGGCGCATTTCGACGCTGATGCGGTAGGTGGCGACGTCGTCACCGATGTTGTTGAGGATGATCTGGGTGCCGCGGCTGCCGTTGAGCACGATCCGGGTGGGCGCGACGAGCAGGTCGCCGATGCCGGCGCTGGCCGGGGTGGCGACGGCGCACAGCGCGAGTGGCGCGATGACGGCGAGGCGGGCGATACGCGAAAAAAGGGTCACGAGCAGATCTCCATCCAATGTGGAGCTTTTCTGCGTCCGAACTGGTTACTTTATCGCTAACCATCGCGAAACAAGTTGGCCGGCGCGCCATGGTCGGGTCACGAAAAAGGGGTCGCCGTTGCCGGCGACCCCTGCTGGTCTTCGATCGAACACGTCGAACTTAATAGTCGACCGTCACGATCAGGTTGCCGGTGTAGACGCCATCGGTCGTCGCGGTATCGATTGCGAACGACCCGCCGACGTTGAAATTGCTGCCCGGTGCGCCCGAGTTGGTCAGCAGCACGGTGGCCGGTGCGCTCGGTGTGAACAGCAGGTTGGTCGTGCCGTTGGTGATGTTGGCGGCGGTGGTGGCAATCTTGATCGTCTGGTTGTTCGACCCGGCGACGTTGAAGATCGCCTGCTTGCCGGTCGCCGAACAGGTCAGGCCGGTGCCGCAGGTGATCGCGCCCGCCTGGCTGATCGACACCGCGGTCGAAGCGGTGACGGCGGTCAGCAGGATCGTGCCGAAATCGATGCTCTGGGTGGACGTCAGCACGAGCGGCTTGACGATCTGCGCCCTAGCGGTGGCCGGGGTGGTCGCGCTGACCGGGGCGGCGAGCGCCGGCGTTACGGTTAGCGCAGCGGCGGTGACAAAGGCGGTGGCCGCCAGGATACGAGCGAAATTCATAAGATCAGTCCCCACTGGTCTCGACCCGAACCGACGGGCCGTGGTGAGGAGGCTATTAACCAAGCCGGGTTGCGGCTTTGCTCAGCGATATGGTTACCGTGCCGTTTACGAAGCCGCCGGAACGGATCAGCTTCTTGCAACGAAAAAGGGGCCGCCGTCGCCGGCAGCCCCCCAACCCAGACCCACGGGTCTTCGAAATCAGTTATAGTCGACGGTGACGTCCATGTTGCCGGAATAAACGCCGGCAGGGGTCGTCGGCGCGACGGCGATGCTGCCACCGACCGCGAAGCTCGCGGCGCCGGTTCCGCTGAGCGTCAGCGGGCTGGCCGATGCCGCGGCGGGCGTGAAGAGCAGCGTCGCCGCCCCCGGGCCAGTGATCGTGGTCGGGGCGACGTATACCTTGACGACCTGGTTGGCCGAGCCGGCGACATCGAAGTTGGCCGCGCTGGTGGTTCCGCCGCACAATAGCTGGCTGGTGCACGCGACGACACCGGCTTCGCTGATGTTGACCGTCTGGGTTACGACCATGCCGTTGCGGATCAGCGTTCCGAAATTGAGGTCGCTGGTCTTGGTCAGCGTCAGCGGATCGACGATCTGGGCGGTGGCGGTGGCCGGAACCGCAGCCCCGACGGGCGCGGTCGCGGCATAAACCGGCGCGGCGAAGGCGGCGCTGGCGGCGAGCATGGTCAGGGTACGAGCGAATCTGGTCATCTGAAGTCCCCACTTGGTTGCAAAAGCTGGCGGTTTTCCGGACCGACCGGCCAACCGTGAGGAGCGCATTAACCGTGTCGGCTTTCGCTTTTCCTCCGGGACAAGGTTACCGGCGTGTTCACGTTTGATCCGGGGTGGATATTTTTGCCCGGCAGTTCCGCGCGACGTCAAAGATAGTCGACGTCAACCTGGAAATCGCCGCGGAAGTCGCCGTCCACGGTCCCGGCGACGTGGAGCTCGCCGCCAAAGCGAAAGCTCAGCATCCCGTTCGCCCCGATGCGGGGGAGGGTCGGAAGATCGCTGCGGATCGAATCGATGCGGACCTCGCCCCCCGACGTTCCGAACAGGCTGATCGACTGCGGCAGGCCGATGCGCACCGCGCGCCCGGGCTCGCCACGCACCGTGACGGTCCCGGCCATCGCCCGCCCGCCGATCGACATGACCGCGCCGCTGGTCTGGCGCGATCCGTCGGGGCCGAGCGTCGCCGACCCCGTGCCGCTGCCGGCGAGGACCAACCGGTCGAAATCGAGATTCGTCTCGACCTCGAGCTTGACGGGTATCGTGGAGTCGGTTTCGGGCGTAGCGGTCGACGTAACGCACAATCGGCATTGGGCCGCGACCGGCTGCGCAAGAGCAAGCGCCGCAAACCCTAGCGTGACCGCCGGCAACAGGGACAAGATGCGCACCATCATGCATCCTTCGCTAGCAAGGAGGCGTTGAAAGAGGGTTAAGCGCACCGTAACTGGATGGGCGCCTTCCAATCTCGGAGTAAAGCATGGCCGACAAGATTAAACGCAGCGAAGCCGAGTGGCGCGAGCATCTCGGCGAGGAACGGTACCGGATCCTGCGCCAGGCCGGCACCGAGGCCGCCTTCTCCGGCGAATTGCTGAACAACAAGGGCGAAGGCGCCTATGTCTGCGGCGCGTGCGGCGAGCCCTTGTTCGGAAGCCAAACCAAGTTCGAAAGCGGTTCGGGCTGGCCGAGCTTCACCGCTCCGGTCGCGGGTGAGGCGGTCGAGGAAATCACCGATCGCAGCCACGGCATGACCCGCACCGAAGTTCGCTGTGCCAAATGCGAAGGCCATCTCGGGCATGTCTTCCCCGATGGCCCCGGACCGACCGGCTTGCGCTATTGCATCAACTCGGCCTCACTCGATTTCGCGCCAGGGGACGAATCCGCGAAGGGTGAACCGGCGGCCAGCGGGGAGCGGCGTTGAACGAGGCGCTTGGCGAACCGACCGGCCGCCTCTAACCTTCGTCGCCAATGGCTTCCGCATCCTCCGCCCGCTCGCGGTTCAAGAGCATCCTGATCTGGGTCGGCGCGATCCTCGCTTTCCTGTTGGTCGTGCTCGGCATCGCGGTCGCCGTCGCGACGTCGCAGCTGCCCGACTATGACCAGTTGAGGAAGCGCGGCGACCTTGGCCAGATGATCCGCATGCGCGCCGCCGACGGCACCGTGCTGGTGTCGCTCGGGCCCAGCTTCGGGCGCTGGCTGACGTATGACGAGATCCCGCCGACGATGCGCGCGGCGATGATCGCCATCGAGGACAAGCGCTTCCGGTCGCATCCCGGAGTCGATCCGATCGGAATCGCGCGCTCGCTTCAGGTTCGGGTTGCCAGCGGCAAGTGGAAGCAGGGCGGTTCGACCATCACCCAGCAGCTCGCCCGCAACATCTTCCTCAACAATAATCGCACCCTCTCGCGCAAGCTGCAGGAAGCGATCCTCGCGCTCGCGCTGGAGGTGAAGTTCAGCAAAAACCAAATCCTCGAGCTCTATCTCAACCGCGTCTATTTCGGCGGCGGCTCCTATGGCATCGATGCGGCGGCGCGGACGTTTTACGGGCATGGCGCCGACCAGCTGAGCCTCGGCGAAGCGGCGATCATCGCCGGGCTGGTCAAGGCGCCGTCCAATTACTCGCCGACCGCGGATGTCGATGCCGCGCGCGGCCGCGCCGGAGTGGTCATCCAGTCGATGATCGACAACGGCTTCCTGTCCCCCGGCGCCCAGGTCGATGCTGCCCGGATCAGGGTTCAGCCGGCCGCCAAGCAGAATAGCGCGCGTTACTTCACCGATTGGGCCCTGCCCCAGCTCGATACGCTGATCGACGAAACGTCAGAGCCGATCGACGTGTGGACGACGCTCGATCCCAGGATGCAACTCGCCGCCGACCGCGCGATCAACGCCAACGCCCCGAGGGGCGCGCAGGGCGCTCTGGTGTCGATCGATCGCGATGGCGCTGTGCGGGCGATGGTCGGCGGACGCGATTATGTCACCTCGCTCTACAATCGCGCCACCCAGGCCGAGCGGCAACCGGGATCGGCGTTCAAGCTGTTTGTCTATCTGGCGGCGCTCGAGGCGGGCCGGAAACCGACCGACACGATTGTCGACGAGCCGTTCGAGGTCGATGGCTGGCGCCCCCGCAACTCGACCCGCAGCTTTGCCGGGCCGGTTTCGGTTCGTGAAGCCTTTTCGCGATCGATCAACACCATCAGCGCCAAGATCGGGGCCGAATTGGGTTTCGGCACGATTGCCGACATGGCACGGCGTTTTGGGGTCGGGACCAACATCTCGACGTACCCCTCGATGGTCCTCGGAACGAGCGATGTGCGGTTGATCG
>JBKJMA010000194.1:0-4834 GCA_046596505.1 Sphingomicrobium sp. | reverse complement strand
GCGGAAGAAGCCCTCCGGCGTGCGTTCGCCAGTCAGGAATTCGTGGTCGCGCTCGTCGACGTCGCTGGTGATCAGCTTGGCGCTTTCGGCGTCGGTGCGCGCCACGACCAGCGTGGGGACGCCACAGACATCGGCGGCGAGCCGCGCTGCGTCGAGGTTGCGAATCGCCGCCTGGGTCGGGATAAGGACCTTGCCGCCGAGGTGGCCGCACTTCTTCTCCGACGCCAGCTGGTCCTCGAAATGGACCGCCGCGACGCCGGCCTCGATATAGGCCTTCATGATCTCGAAGCAGTTGAGCGGGCCGCCAAAGCCGGCCTCGGCATCGGCGACGATCGGGACGAACCAGTCGCGCTGGGCACCGCCTTCGCTGTGCTCGACTTGGTCGGCGCGCTGCAGCGTCTTGTTGATTCGCTTAGCCAGTTCGGGTCCGGCGTTGGCGGGATACAGTGACTGGTCGGGATACATCGCGCCGGCGGTGTTGGCGTCGGCGGCAACCTGCCAGCCCGACAGATAGATCGCCTCCAGCCCGGCGCGGACCATCTGCATCGCCTGGTTGCCCGTGACCGCGCCCAAAGCCCGGACGGGCTCATCGCGCTTCATCAGTTCCCACAGTTTGAGGGCACCGCGGCGAGCGAGCGTGTGCTCGATCGTGAACGAGCCGCGCAGCCGCTCGACATCGGCCGGGGCGTAGGGACGGGTGATTCCGTCGAACCGGCCCGGTGGAGCAGCGATCAGCGAGGAGAAGTCGGACATTGGAGAGAGCTTCCTTGGAAATCGAACTGGGTTGGGTGTTTCGAACTCTGTTTCGCCCTTCAACGTCAAATTTCGGGCAAGGTCGCATCGAAAAGGGCGTGCCTGTCACGAAATGACTTGTGCTTTCTGTAAAGATTTCACAGAATGAGCAGATGACGACAACGCGAAAGCTGTTCCTCGGCGCCCGGCTCAAGCGCCTCCGCCGCGACCTCGGGCTACAGCAGAGCGCGATGGCGACGCAGCTCGGCATCTCCGCGTCCTACCTCAACCATCTCGAGCGCAACCAGCGGCCGGTGACGGCCGGGATCCTTCTCCGCCTCGCGGAAGTATTCGACGTGAACGTCAAGGCATTCGCCGCTGAAGGCAATGAAAGCGCCGGCGCCGAGCATCTCGGCGAAATCTTCTCCGACCAGATGTTCAGCGACCTCGCCATCAGCCGCTACGAACTGGTCGAGCTCGCGGACAATGCCCCGACCGTCGCCGAGGGAGTGGCGCGGCTTTATACCGCTTTGCGCGATCTCCAGCGCCAAACCCACAGCGGCGACGGTGACGAAACCGATCCGCGCGGCCTGATTACGCCCGAGACCTGGGTGCGCGACTATATCCAGGAATCGAACAACCATTATCCCGAGCTCGAGGCCTGCGCCGAGACGCTCGGCGTGGCGATGGCCGACGCGCTGTCGATCGCCGAGCCACTCCGGCGGCGGCTCAAAGATGCGTGGGGTATCTCGTGCCGCGTCGTGAACCCGTCGTTATTGGGAGAGTCGACCCAACAATATGACCCCGAGCGGCGGGTGTTCATGCTATCTTCGCTGTTGCGGAGCGAAAACCGCACCTTCGGCCTCGCTTACCAGTTGGCGATGGTCGAATTCCGCGAGGTCATCGAGCGAGTCGTCGAGGCCGCCGCGCCGCCTGACCAGGGGTCGCGCCATTTGCTCCACGTCAGCCTGGCCAACTATGCCGCCGGCGCAATCATCATGCCCTACGGCCGCTTCCTCGCCTCGGCCGAGGAATATAATTATTCGATCGACCGGCTGTGCGGCGAATATGGCGCCAACGTCGAGCAGGTCTCGCACCGGCTGACGACGCTCGGCCGGCCGGGTGCCCGCGGCGTGCCATTCTTCATGATCCGGGTCGATGCCGCCGGCAACATTTCGAAGCGCTATGCCGGCAACGCCTTCCCCTTCTCGCGGTTCGGCGGGACGTGCCCGCGGTGGAACCTCCACGCCGCGTTCCAGAACGCCGGCAAGGCGATCAGCCAGGTCATTGAGACCCCCGACGGCCAGCGCTTCTTCACTATCTCGCGCACCATCGAGCGGCCGATCCGTCCCGATGTCCAGTCCGACGGCCTGCTCGCGGTCGGGCTCGGCTGCGAGCTTCGCTATGCCGAGAAACTGCACTGCGCGGCGGGGCTCGACCTCGCCAACCCGCCGACCACCCCGATCGGCCCGGCCTGCGCGATCTGCCCACGAATGAATTGCCCGCAGCGCGCCACGGCGCCCGCCGGCCGGGCGCTCGCCGTCGACGAGAATCGCAAGACGATTTCGCCTTACCCGTTCGTTCCGGCGTGAGCGCTTTGCAATGTGCGGTGCGCTGCGGCTAGAGCCGCGTTCATGACCGAACCTGCTGACCCCAATCTCGCGCGCTTCTACGGTGCCGACACGCTTCCCGAGCTCGAGGCGATGCGGGTCGCAATGCTCGGCAAGTCGGGAGTGATCACCGCGCAGCTGAAGTCGCTCGGGCCGATGACCCCGGAGCAGCGCGCGATCGACGGTCCTAAGATTCACGCCCTTCGCGAAGCCGTCACGGCGGCGATTGCGGAACGCAAGGCCGAGCTCGAGGCGGCCGAGCTCGACGCGCGTCTCGCGACCGAGCGGCTCGACCTGTCCCTGCCCTCGCTCGAAACCCCGCTAGGATCGATCCACCCGGTCAGCCAGGTGATGGACGAGCTGGCCGAGATCTTCGCCGACTTGGGCTTCGCCGTCGCCGAAGGTCCCGAGATCGAAGACGACTGGCATAATTTTACCGCGCTCAACATTCCCGAAACGCATCCCGCGCGCGCAATGCACGATACGTTTTATGTTGCGGGCGAGCATGAGCGCCCGATGGTCCTGCGCACCCACACCTCGCCGGTCCAGATCCGCACGATGATGGCGAGCAAACCGCCGATTCGCCTCATCGCGCCCGGCCGCGTTTATCGCAGCGACAGCGACGCGACCCACACCCCGATGTTCCACCAGATCGAGGGGCTGGTGATCGACAAGGGCATCACCATGGGCCACCTCAAATGGACCCTCGAGACCTTCCTCAAGGCCTTCTTCGAGCGCGAAGACATCGTCCTTCGCCTGCGCCCGTCCTACTTCCCCTTCACCGAGCCGTCGGCCGAGGTCGATGTCGGCTGGTCGATGGAGAAAGGCCGCCGCGTCGTCGGCGGGTCCGAAGGCTGGATGGAAGTCCTCGGTTCGGGGATGGTCCACCCGCGCGTCATTGCCGCCTGCGGGCTCGACCCCGACGAGTGGCAGGGCTTCGCCTTCGGCACCGGCGTCGATCGTCTCGCGATGCTCAAATATGGCATGAACGACCTGCGCGCCTTCTTCGACGGCGACCTTCGCTGGATGAAGCACTACGGCTTCTCGTCGCTTGACGTGCCCACGCTCAGCGGGGGGATCGGCGCGTGAAATTCTCCCTGTCTTGGCTGAAGGAGCATCTCGACACCGTTGCCGACGCGACCACCGTCGCCGACACGCTCAACCGCATCGGGCTGGAGGTCGAGGGCGTCCACAATCCCGCCGAGGCGCTTGCCCCGTTCAAGGTCGCGCGCGTGCTCACCGCCGAACCCCACCCCCAGGCCGACAAGCTGCAGGTGCTCACCGTCGACACCGGCGACGGCCAGCCCCTCCAAGTCGTGTGCGGCGCGCCCAACGCTCGCGCCGGGATGATTGGCGTGTTCGGCGGACCCGGCGCCTATGTCCCGGGCAGCGGCATGACCCTCAGGAAAACCGCGATCCGCGGGGTCGAGTCGAACGGCATGATGTGCTCGGTGCGCGAACTCGAGCTCGGCGACGAGCATGACGGCATCATCGAGCTTCCCGCCGATGCCCCGGTCGGGGCCAGCTACGCCGACTATGCCGGTATCGACGACCCGCTGTTCGACGTCGCGATCACCCCCAACCGCCAGGATTGCATGGGCGTGCGCGGCATTGCCCGAGATCTCGCCGCGGCAGGGCTCGGCGCGTTGCGCCCGCTGGCCGCTGTTTATCGGATGGAGGAACGTCCACCGCTTGTCCTTGGCGGAGCGGCGCCGGCGGTGCGCACCGACGACCCCGAGGGCTGCCCGGCATTCTACGCCCAGGCCGTGTCGGGGCTGACGAACAACGCGTCGCCGCCGTGGCTCCGGCAACGGCTCACGGCGATCGGCCAGAAGCCGATTTCGGTGTTGGTCGATATCACCAACTTCCTCACGGTCGATCTTGGCCGGCCGCTGCATGTCTATGATCGCGCCAGGCTTAACGGCGCTCTGGTCGCGCGGAAGGCCCGCGCGGGCGAGACGGTGCTCGCGCTCAACGGCAAGAGCTATGCGCTCGACCCGGCGATGACCGTTATCGCCGACGACGCCGAGGTCCATGACATCGGCGGAATCATGGGCGGGGAGCACAGCGGCGTGACGGCTGCGACCACTGACGTCATCATCGAATGTGCCTGGTTCGACCCGGCAGGGATCGCTCGGACCGGCCAGAGACTGATGCTGACGAGCGATGCCCGCCAACGGTTCGAGCGCGGCGTCGATCCCGCTTTCCTCGACGAAGCGTTGGAGATCGCGACGCGGCTGGTCGTCGATCACTGCGGCGGCACCGCCAGCCCCGTCACCCGCTCCGGGCAGCCGCCGCTCGAGTCAAAACGCGTCGCATTCGATCCAGCGCTGACCCTGGCGCTCGGCGGGGTGGCGATCGCCGAGGAAGAGCAGCGCGCGATCCTCGATCGGCTCGGTTTCAGCTTCGATGGGAGCGACGCGATCGTCCCGAGCTGGCGCCGCGATATCGACGGGCCCGCCGACCTGGTCGAGGAAGTCGTCCGACTCCAC
>JBKJMA010000006.1:0-7250 GCA_046596505.1 Sphingomicrobium sp. | reverse complement strand
CGTCTCGTAGGCGATGCACGTCGCGCCCGACGCCATCAGCCCTTCCGCCTGCGGCTTGTCGGCGGCGAGGTGGAGGTAGGTGAACAGCAAATGCCGCGGCTCGAGCATCGCAATCTCGTCCGGCTGCGGTTCCTTGACCTTGACGATCATGTCGGCGCCGGCGAACACCGCCGCCGCGTCGGGCAGGATCGTCGCGCCCGCCTGAACATAAGCCGCGTCGGAAAAATCGATGCCCATGCCGGCCTGCGTCTCGACCACCACCTCATGCCCCGCCGCGACCAGCTCGGCGACCGACCCCGGGGTCAGCCCGACCCGATACTCGTGATTCTTGATTTCCTTCGGCACCCCAACGCGCATGATGCGTTCCTTCGTGAATGTGGTTTCGGCGGCGATATAGGATCGGTTTCGCACTTTGTCCCGCCCGATTGCGGGCGGACGGGCGCGGTGCTAGGCGCGCGGACCGATGAATATCACCGCCACCGGCGGGGCCGACGGCGAGGCCCCCGACGACGTTGTCCACGGCCACGCCCAAGGTTCCCTCGCCAAGCTCTCGGTCGGCGCGATCGGCATCGTCTTCGGCGACATCGGCACCTCGCCGATCTACGCCTTCCGCGAGACGTTCGCCGGGCACCACAAGCTCGTTCCCGACGCGCTCCACGTCTATGGCGTGCTGAGCCTGATCTTCTGGTCGATGATGATCATCGTGTCGCTGAAGTACGTCACCATCATCATGAAGGCCGACAACAAGGGTGAGGGCGGCAGCCTGGCCCTGCTCGCGCTGATCAACCGCTCGACCACCGATACGCGCAAATGGGCCAAGGGGATTGTCCTGCTCGGGGTATTCGCGACCGCGCTATTCTATGGCGACAGCATGATCACCCCGGCGATCTCGGTGCTCTCGGCGGTCGAGGGACTGACCACCGTCCAGCCGGCATTCGAGCCGTTCGTCGTCCCCACCGCGATCGCCATCCTGATCGGGTTGTTCCTGATCCAGTCGCGCGGCACCGCCAAGGTCGGGTTGTTGTTCGGTCCGATCATGCTGTTCTATTTCGTCACGCTGTCGGTGCTCGGCTTGATCCACATCGTCGATCACCCGGCGGTGATCTACCAGGCGCTTAACCCGCTCAACGGCTATTTCTTCTTCTCCGAGGCCCCGGTCCGCGCCTTCATCGCGCTCGGCTCGGTGGTGCTGGCGGTGACCGGCGCCGAGGCACTCTACTCGGACATGGGGCACTTCGGCCGCAACCCGATCCGCGTGTCGTGGCTGTTCTTCGTCCTCCCCGCGCTGATCCTCAATTACATGGGGCAGGGAGCGATGCTGCTCTCGCTCCCGCCGGCGCAGGCGATCGCGACCGTCCAGAACCCGTTCTTCTTCCTTGCCCCCGAGATGCTCCGCCTGCCGCTCGTCCTGCTCGCCACCGCGGCAACGATCATCGCCAGCCAAGCAGTCATCTCGGGCGCTTTCTCGGTTACCCAGCAGGCGATCCAATTGGGCTTCATCCCGCGCCTGCGCATTATCCACACCAGCAAGAGCGCCGCGGGGCAGATCTACATCCCGGCGATCAACTGGGCGCTGATGGTAATGGTGCTGCTGCTGGTGATCAACTTCCGCACCTCGTCGAACCTTGCCGCCGCCTATGGCATCGCCGTCACCGGCGCGATGTTCATCGACACGCTGCTGATCGCGGTCGTGCTGTTCACGCTGTGGAAGTGGAACCGCCTGCTCGCCGGGTCGCTCGTCACGCTATTCCTGATCGTCGACGTCGCCTATTTCGGCGCAAACCTGCTCAAGGTCCCGGTCGGCGGCTGGTTCCCGCTGCTGGTCGGCTTCATCGCCTTCACCATGCTCACCACCTGGGCGCGCGGGCGCAAGCTGATGATGGTCCGGCTCGAGGAGGAATCGATCCCCGTTACCGTGTTCATCAAGTCGGCCCGCACCAGCGCGGTGCGCGTCCCCGGAACAGCGGTATTCATGACCAGCTCGCCGGTCGGCGTGCCCCACGCGCTGCTCCACAACATCAAGCACAACAAGGTGCTCCACGAACGCATCCTGCTGCTGACGGTGCGGATCGAGGACGTGCCCTACGTCGTCACCGCCAAGCGCCTCACCACCGAGGATCTCGGCGACGGCTTTTATCGCCTCATGCTGCGCTATGGCTTCATGGAGGACATCGACGTCCCCGCCGCGCTGTCTCAGATGCAGGGCTGCGGCCCGCGCTACAAGATGATGGACACCAGCTTCTTCCTCGCGCGCCAGACATTGATCGCCTCGAAGCACCCTGGAATGGCGATCTGGCGGGAGCGATTGTTCGGCTGGATGCTCAGGAACGCCGAAAGCGCGATGGAATTCTTCAAGCTACCAGCGAACCGGGTCGTGGAACTCGGCAGTCAGGTCGAGATTTAAGCCCAACTTCCCTGGACGCCCGCCGCAAGCCCGCGCCCGCCATTGTCTAGGACTCACCGATGAATGAAGACGCGGCCGTCACGGCGCCCGACGCCGAACCCGATCCGCAGGTCGGTCACAGTCACGCCCAAGGCTCGCTCCGCGCGATGGCGCTCGGCGCGATCGGCGTGGTGTTCGGCGACATCGGCACCAGCCCGCTCTACGCGATGAAGGAAGTCTTCGTCGGCCACCATCCGCTGGCGGTCGACGAGCTCCACATTTTTGGCACCGTCTGTCTGATGTTCTGGTCGTTGGTCGTCATCGTCACGATCAAATATGTCGCGCTGATCCTGCGCGCCGACAACAAGGGCGAGGGCGGGACGCTCGCCCTCCTCGCACTGATCCAGCGATCGACCGGCAGCGCTCGCTGGGGGACCAGCCTGGTCATGCTCGGCATCGCCGCGGCCGCGCTGTTCTTCGGCGACGCAATGATCACCCCGGCGGTGTCGGTCCTCTCGGCGGTTGAAGGCCTGGAGACAGTCAACGCGGGCTTTACCCCGTTCGTCATTCCGACCGCGATCGCCATCCTGATCGGGCTGTTCCTGATCCAGTCGCGCGGCACCGACGCCGTCGGCAGGCTGTTCGGCCCGGTGATGGTGTTCTACTTCATCGTTATCGCCGTGCTCGGCGTAATGCAGATCGCGCAGAACCCCGCCGTCATTTTTGGCCTCAACCCGATCTGGGCGTTCCGCTTCATCGCTGCCAACCCGCCATTGGCATTTCTCGCACTGGGCTCGGTCGTGCTGTGCGTCACCGGCGCAGAAGCACTCTACGCCGACATGGGCCACTTCGGCCGCCGCCCGATCACGCTCGCCTGGTTATGGATGGTGTTTCCCGCGCTGATCCTCAACTATCTTGGGCAAGGCGCGCTGATGCTGCGCATTCCCGCCGCCGCCGAAAACCCCTTCTATTACATGGCCGGCGATCAGTTCCGCTTGCCGCTCGTGTTCCTCGCCACCGCCGCGACGGTCATCGCCAGCCAGGCGGTCATCACCGGCGCCTACTCGGTCGTCCAGCAGGCGATCCAGCTTGGCCTCATGCCGCGCCTGCGCATCGCCCATACCAGCGCCCGCGCCGCCGGGCAGATCTATGTGCCGTTTATCAACTGGACGCTGATGGTGCTCGTCATCCTGCTCGTCCTGGGTTTCCGCGAATCGAGTAACCTCGCCGCGGCCTATGGCATCGCCGTGACCGGCACGATGTTCATCACTGCGCTCGACCTTGGCGTCCTGGCGCGGCGGGTATGGAACTGGCCGATGCCGGTGGTGATCGTGGTCATCGGCGGCTTCATGCTGATCGACGGCATCTATTTCGCCTCGAACCTGACCAAATTCTTCGCCGGCGGCTGGTTCCCGCTGTTGATCGGTGCGATCGTGTTCACCCTGCTGACGACCTGGGCGCGCGGCCGGAAATTGATGATCGACCGGATGAACGCCGATTCGATCCCGCTCCCGATCTTCATCAAGTCGGCCGCGTCCGCCCACCGCGTGCCCAACACGGCGGTGTTCATGACCAGTACGCGCGACGGCGTTCCCCCCGCGCTGCTCCACAACCTCAAGCATAATATGGTGCTTCACGAACGCACCATCCTCGCCACCGTCCGCATCGAGGACGTGCCGTTCGTCAAGGACTCCAAACGCCGCATCACGACCGAGGATTTCGGCCACGGCTTTTTCCGCGTCACACTCCACTATGGGTTCATGGAGGAGGTCGACGTCCCCGCCGCGCTGGCCACGGTCCCCGATTGCGGCGCGTCCAACCCGATGCGCACCAGCTACTTCCTGTCGCGCCAGACGTTGCTTACCGCCGAGCGACCCGGAATGGCGATCTGGCGCGAGAAGCTGTTCGCGTGGATGCTCCGCAATGCCCAGAGTGCGATGGAATTCTTCAAGCTCCCTACCAACCGTGTCGTCGAACTCGGCAGCCAGGTTGAAATCTAGCAACTAACCGACCCCTTGAAGGTTGCCGCCGCATGGAACAGATCGCCACCTGGCTCGCCCCGATCGCCACCACGATCGCCGCGCTGATGACCGCCGCCAACCTCGGCAGCCGCATCACCGGCTGGGGCTTCGTCGTGTTCACCGGCGGCTCGATCGGCTGGCTGACGCTAGGCATCGCCACCGGCCAGTCTAACCTCGTCTGGCAGAACATCGTCCTGACGCTGCTCAACCTGTTCGGCATTTGGCGCTGGCTCGGCCGGCAGGCCAAGCTCGAGCAAGGCGGCGCGAAAGCTTCCGAGGACAGCGAACGGCAACCGGGCGAAACGCTGTTTCCGGTCTCGCTGCTGACCAGGGCCAAGCTGACCGGCGGGGACGGCACCGACCTTGGCGCCTGCGTCGACGCAATGGCCGGCGCAAAGCATGGCCGTCTCGCCTATCTTGTCGTTACCAGCGGCGGGGTAGGGGGGGTCGGCGAGACCGTCCGCCGCCTCGACTGGCACGACGCAAGAGTCGACGGCGAGCGCGTCTCGACCGCCTTTGACAAGCCCGCATTCGAACGGCTCGAAACGCTGCAAAAGGATGATTGGCGATGATCGAGCCGCTGATCGTCACCGCCGACTTCGCCCCCGCCGACCACGCTTTCCTCGATGCCGAGCGCCGCGCTCATTTCCCACCCGAGCGCAACATCCTGCCCGCTCACTTGACCCTGTTCCACGCCCTCCCGCCATCGGTCGAACCCGAGCTGCGCCGCCGCCTCGCCGAAGCCGCCGACCGCCCCGTGCCGCGCGCGACCCTCGCCGGACTGCGCAGCCTGGGCGGCGGCGTTGCCTATGTCGTGATGTCGGACGAGCTCGACGATCTGCGCGCCGAGCTCGCCGATGGCTTCAAGGGCTGCCTGACTGCGCAGGACGCCGCCGGGTGGCGCGCCCATGTCACCATCCAGAACAAGGTCGATCCGCGCGTCGCCCGCGACCTGATCGCGGACAAGGAACGCGGATTTCGTCCCCGTCCGCTCGGTCTCAGGGGCCTCGCCCTCCATCGCTACCGGGGCGGCCCGTGGGCCACTGTCCAGCGCTGGAGCTTCCGCCAGCGCTAGCGTTTTTGCCGAGTGCGGGCCAGTGCAGGTCTTACAGGCACAAACCCTAGGTTAAATCACCGATCCCGTCACAGCTCAGCTCGAACGCCGCCATTCCGCTTTCGAGCACCGACGCCAGCATCGGCATATCCATCAGTTCGGCGATCGCGTTGTGGCCCTCGTCGGTCGCCGCCTCCATCGCCTCGGCCCAGTCGCTCGCTTCATAAGTCCCCAATCCGACCCAGCAGAATGCCAACACCTCGGCCAGTTGGTCTTCGGCTAGATCCTCGAACTGGCTCTTCAATTCCTCCTCGACGCTGTCGTTGACCTCATCGTCGAGCACCGACAGCGCTTGGCCATCCTCGCCGTCGATATTCTCGGCCGCTTCGCCACCGTCATAATCGGTCGCCGTCTGCGCTTCATACTCGCGCCCGCGCAGCACGATCCGGCACAGTGTTTCGATCGGGGTGGTCGGTTCCATTACGTCTCTCCACAGTTCAAATGCGCTAACGACACGACGCCTTGCCGGGTTCCGCTATCCATTGCGTTGACCGACAACAAGCGCCGACCTATAGGCACGCCCGCGCCGTTGCCCGGGTTTTTCCGGCAAGCGGCAGCCCCACGGGGCGGAGTAGCTCAGCTGGTTAGAGCAGCGGAATCATAATCCGCGTGGCGGGGGTTCAAGTCCCTCCTCCGCTACCATATCGCCCGAGCAATTTCGTAACTTCCGAGACCCAGCGGCGCTAAAAAGCAAACGCCCGAACCGCGAGGCGATCCGGGCGTCCTGCGTGACGATTGCTCGTCAGCCCCCTTTGGAAAATCGACCGGTCTTTGACCTGGTCTGAAACTCCCCGAACTTCAGCCGATGGCTTGATCCGATGAGCAGATGCTACGCCATTCGCGGTGCTTGTCATCGCGGATTCGTGACAACCGCATGACTTTGCCCGGCCCCTGTGTCTCGCGCGCCACAGCGGCCGTTCAGATTGCCAGATGCAAGCCTGCGCCCTAGAGCACGCCGACCTTGAACCCGCGACGAAAGCCACTCACCTTGCGCCTGTCCCGTTCCTTCCTGCCCGTCCTCAAGGAAAGCCCGAATGACGCCCAGATCGTCAGCCACAAGCTGATGCTCCAGGCCGGCCTCGTCCGCCAGACCGCGGCGGGGATCTACGCCTGGCTCCCGCTCGGGCTGCGCGTCCTCAACAAGATCGCCGACATCGTCCGCGAGGAACAGGACAAGGCCGGCGCGATCGAGATACTGATGCCGACGATGCAGTCGGCCGACCTGTGGCGCCAGTCGGGCCGCTACGACGCTTACGGCCCCGAAATGCTGCGCATCAAGGACCGCCACGAACGCGACATGCTGTTCGGTCCGACCAACGAGGAAATGGTCACCGTCCTGTTCCGCGACGACGTCAAATCCTATCGCGACCTGCCGCGCACTCTCTATCATATCCAGTGGAAGTTCCGCGACGAGGTCCGCCCGCGCTTCGGGGTGATGCGCGGGCGCGAATTTCTGATGAAGGACGCCTATAGCTTTGACCTTGACGAGGCAGGCGCGCGGAACAGTTACTATACGCAGCTGCTGGCCTATCTGCGTACGTTCCAGCGGCTCGGCATCCAGGCGGTGCCGATGAAGGCCGCATCGGGGCCGATCGGGGGCGATCTCAGCCACGAGTTCATCGTCCTTGCGCCGACTGGCGAGAGCGAAGTGTTTTACGACGCGGCGTTCGAGGATTTCGACTGGGCTCAATCCGACCTGTCCTATGATGACGCCGCCGGGCTTGAAGCGCTG